>JAJOKU010000096.1 GCA_021129695.1 candidate division NPL-UPA2 bacterium | reverse complement strand
TTCCCTTTCCCACAGCTCCTCAGCAATTATAGCATATCCTTCCTTTAGTGGATGGCTGGCATCCGCATAAAGTTCACTTGGTAAAACCGGAGCGGAATAGTAAGCTATTCCCTTTTCCTCAAACCATCTCTCTATCTCCATCTTCATAATATTATAACGGTTAAGACTCTCTTCCGTCAAGAGGTGAGAATTAAGGGGACCAAGAAGAACAAAGACCTTATTCTTCCTTGCCTTCAATATTTCCATCACTCTCTTAAAAGAGGCCCATTGGAACGATTCTTCTGCTTTAACCCAGGGGAAGTCCTGTCTCTCTATCCCCCTTTCAGTCCAGCTTACCGGCCGGCTCGGGGGTCTATTTTTGGGGAGGAGGACGCCGGAAGCGCCAACCCGGAAAGGGTTTTTATAAGGGTTTTGGATGGTCCAGTTCTGGAGGCTCATATTCTCAAAGCGGGTGATTCTTAGATGGTTTACCCAACTGAAAAAGGGGATATGTCTTTCCACTATAACCCCCACCATCTCAGGAAATGAAGGATTATAGGCGCGGATATTGGGGAAGAGCTGGGGAACTAATCGGGGATGATTGAAACGGAACTCTTCCTCGGCGCGCAAATCAGCCTTTTTTGAGCTCATCCATAAGAGATTGAGGTGCAGGATAACGGCTCTCTCTCTAATGTCTCCTCCGTAGTATCTAACTAAGCCCAGCTTAGCCACCGGATGCATACCATCTACCCCTAAATTGGCAAATATATTCTCTCCCGCCTGTTCATTTAAATATTCTGATAATGTATCCTCCATTTTTACATAATGTCCCCAGATGACGGAATCTCCCAGAATAAGTATCGGATACCTTGAGGAAGCATATCTGCTCCACTGATTGAACATCCAGTAGTCATCACTCAAGATGTGGGGCAGACGATAACCATCTGGTAAGGAACCAAATTTCTCCAGCCCCGGATAGAACCTGGGAAAGAGGTAAAGGATACCTAAAAGAATAGCCATTACCACTACCCAGTCTTTCACAGATAAGCGCACTGAATTAGAACTGAAAGTAAATGAAGGCTTCATGTCCTGCCCCGCCAAAGGTCCACAGGTAAAGGAAAATAAAAAGCATAACTCCTGCTCTCACCGGAGCCAGCCTCAGGAAACTTTCTATCTTAGATTCGTATAGAAACTGATAGAGCCAGATAAAGAGACAGAAGAACAGGGCCAGAAGGGGAAATCTGGGGTCGGTCAATCCAAAGGCAAATATCCGGTTTATGATTAAAAGGGCATCACTTAAGCTCCCGGCCCGGAAGAATATCCAGGTAAAGGTAACAAAGGCAAAAACGCCTAACTGTTTTAATAGCCTGGGAACCTTCTCCCTATAGAATTCTGTCCTTTCCAACTCTCTGGTAAGAAACCTTCCCACTGCATGCAGGGCTCCCCAGATAACAAATGTCCAGGCCGCCCCATGCCAGAGCCCCGAGATGAGCATGGTCAGAAACATATTTTTGTAGGTATTGAACTTGCCCCGACGATTTCCTCCTAAGGGAATGTAAACATAATCCTTAAACCAGGTGGAGAGACTTATATGCCATCTATTCCAGAAATCGCCCAAACCGGTGGCTAAATAAGGGTTGTTAAAGTTGGGCATAAGATTAAAACCCATCATCCTGGCTAACCCCCTGGCCATATCAGTATAGCCACTGAAATCAAAGTAGATCTGCCAACCAAAGGCGAAGGTAGCCAACATTAAAGAAGGGCTATCAAAAAGAGCGGGAGCCGCATATACCCTATCAACATACAGGGCAAGATAGTCTGCTAAAGCGACTTTTTTAAAGAGTCCCACAAAGAATAAGGAGAGGCCATCGCTGATATTCTCCTTAAAAATTTCCGGCTTCCCCCTAAGCTGAGGAAGTAAGCTCTTTGCCCTTTCTATGGGACCGGCAACCAGTTGGGGAAAGAGGGAGACAAAAGTAGCAAATCGGATAAAACTTGTCTCTCTTTTAATTTTGCCCCGATAAAAGTCTATGGTATAGCTCATTGACTGGAAGGTATAGAAAGAGATTCCCACCGGGAGCAGCACCCCTGGGGCAGGGATGGCAAATGATATCCCTAACCGGGAAAGAAGTATATTTAAATTCTCAGTGACAAAACCAGCATATTTAAAGAAGCCCAGAAGCAAGAGGTTATTGACAACGCTTATAGTGAGCCAAAACCTTTTCTTCTCACTTTTCTCCATCCCCAATACCACAAAGTAATCAAGGACGGTGGAATAGATAATAAGGGAGAGATAGAGGGGATTCCACCATCCATAGAAGAAGTAACTGGCCGCCAGAAGCCAGGGAAGCCAAAACCTTGTCTTTCTTAAGGGAAGATACACAAAATAGACAATTAAGAAAAAAACCAAAAAGTGCCAGGTGTGAAATAACATTTTTTACTCCTGAAGAGCCAAAATATGCGCCTCTACCGACTGAGCTAAGCCAGGAAGGTTATAACCTCCTTCCAGGACAGATACCAGCCGCCCGCTAGAACTTTTTTCGGCTATCTCTTTGACAATCCTGGTCATTTCCGCAAAACCTTCCGGAGTAACCTTCGTTCCTCCCAGCGGGTCATCTTTATGGGCATCAAATCCAGCTGATATTATAACAAAATCTGGATTAAAGTCAAGCGCCCGGGGTTTTAGTATTTCCCTGAGGGCGGCCACAAACTCTTTATCCCCGCTGCCGGGCGGAAGGGGGACATTAATAGTGTAGCCTTCGCCTTTTCCCTTTCCTATCTCCTCCCTGGCTCCACTGCCGGGAAAGAGGGGAGATTGATGGACGGAAAAGAAAAGCACCGTAGGGTCCTCATAGAAGATATCCTGAGTGCCATCGCCGTGATGCACATCCCAATCCACGATGAGTACCCTTTGAAGGTGGTATTTTTCTTGAACATACCTGGCCCCGATGGCCACATTGTTGAATATACAGAAGCCGCTGGCTCTATCCCGGAAGGCATGATGACCGGGGGGACGAATAAGGCAGAAGGCATTGCGGACCTCCCCTGCCATTACCGCATCTATGGCTTGAAGTACTCCTCCCGCGGCCAGGCGGGCAACTTCAAAGGAATCAGAGGATATGGGGACATCCCGGGAATGGATAAACCTTTTGCCTTGCTGGTAGGCCTCCTGGACATACTGAATATACTGGGGAGTATGGACCCTGGCCATCCATTTCAGGGAAGCAGGCAAGGGCTCAATCGGGAGGAGTTGACAAAGCAAGCCTCTCTTCTCCAAATGTCTTACTACTGACTTTAGCCTCCCTGCCTCTTCAGGATGCCCTGGGCCCGGGTTATGTTGGAGATAAAATTCATGGTAGACGAAACCGGTCTTCCCCGAGGAGCCTGCTCTTTTAGCTAACGCTTCAGTAATGGAAGCCAGCCAGTTATCAGCCATAGCCTGATAACCTCTTTCATCAGGATGGACACCATCAATTAGCCACTCCGGGTGTCTTTCAAAGAGGCTAAAGTTATCAACCAAAATGAGACCAAATCTATCTGCGATTTCCCGGATGGCGGGATTTATATCTTCTATAACTCTTTTGGCCGAGCTTTCTGTAAAGACAAATGGTTGCGGTATTATAGGAAGAATAGTGGAGATTAAGAGTAGGGGAGGGGATTCCTGGTAAAGTTCTTCCCTGATTAAGCGGACAATGCTCTCCATATTCTCTACAAACCGGGAGGTCTCGGTCCGGAGAAAGTCTGTTCTTACATCATTGGTTCCTAATTTTAGAAGAACGAGATCGGGTTTAACCGCCCTGAAGAGGCCGAAGGATTTCATAAACTTTAAATAATGGCCAGAAGTGTAACCACCCATTCCGGCATTTAACACTTTAGCCGGAATACCGGCCTTATTTAGATTAACTTGAAGTCTGGCGGGATAATTGCCAGCAGTGATGCTATCGCCTATACAGAGAATGACTAATTCTTTCCTTCCGGCTTTTTCCTCGTTGAAAGAACTAACAGGCACCGGGCTCTGGCAATCAGCCAGACCGGGAAATAATAAAATTGCGACTATGATGCTGCAGATGAATTTCTTATGCATCCGGGGTAATTTTCCTAACTCCGAGGTCCCTTATTTAATCCTCAACCCTCATTAAATCAATAAATTCACTAAACAAATACTTGGCATCATGCGGCCCTGGAGAGGCCTCGGGATGATACTGAACTGAAAAAATTGGATACCTCTTATGCCTCATTCCCTCCAATGTGTGGTCATTTAGATTTATATGGGTCACTTCTACTTCTTTATCTTTCAGGGACCTTATGTCAACGCAAAAACCGTGATTTTGAGAGGTAATACTCACCTTGCCAGTTGATAAATCCTTTACTGGCTGATTGCCTCCCCTATGGCCAAACTTGAGCTTGTAGGTCTTCCCACCCAGCGCCAATCCCAATATCTGATGCCCTAAACAGATACCCATAATTGGCAACTGGTGATTGGCAACTGGTGATTGGTTAATTAATTTCCTGACCGTCTCTACTACATAGGGAACTCCGGCAGGATCGCCAGGGCCATTAGATAAAAGAATGCCATTCGGATGCAACATTAAAATCTCTTCTGCCGTAGTCCTTGCGGGAACAACGATAACCCTACAGTTATTTTTTTGCAATTCTCGTAAGATATTTAGTTTCACCCCACAGTCAATAACTACCACCTTAAATCGTTTCTCTGTTAACTGTTCACCGTTCACTGTTAACTTTGGCCAAACATAAGTTTGGTCGCCGCTAACCTCCTTAACTAAATCCCGGCCAACTAAACCTGGAGAGGC
>JAJOKU010000147.1 GCA_021129695.1 candidate division NPL-UPA2 bacterium | reverse complement strand
CTTATGGGAGAGAAAAACATGGTCTAAATATCATCACCGGGGATTTATTGGAATTGGACCTACCTTCTGGCGCCTTTGATGTGGTGATAATGAATCAGGTAATTGAACATTTAGAACTACCCCTTGAAACCTTGTATAAGATAAATAAGCTTTTACACCTGGGAGGAGCAGTGTATATTCACACCCCCAATTATGATAGCCTAACTTTAAAAAGATACCGTCAATTTCCTAAATATTATCCTAAAGATCACCTCTATCTTTTTACCGATAAAACCCTTAAAAAAAATGTTGGAAAAAGCAGGCTTTCGTGTAATCTGGAGGACTCCCCATGGATTTAGTTTCCAGAGAACTTCTACTGAAAATTCTATAATAAAGCGTCACCTGTTAAGATTAACTGAGAGCCTTATCGGTTTATTTATTGAACCTTTTGGTGCTGGGGAGAGAATCAGGGTACTGGCTAAAAAAACAAGATGAATTGATTCCTGCAAAAAGGCTTTGACAGGTTTCTAATTGGATTTTGTAAACATAGCAATCTTTATGAGGAGGTAGTCCAGTTATGAGGATCCTTGTGGCTACTCCACCCACCCCCTATCGCCTTGGCTGGTACTGCCAGCGAGCCCTGGAGAAACTTGGTCATTCAGTTGAAATATTTGATTTCGACAGAAAATTTTTCCCTCCCTGGAAAAGCCAGTTCAAACTCAATCAAAGATTGATAGAGAGGGTCTCTCAGAGCCAGCCAGATATAATCTTTGTAACTAAAGGCAAGAACATCCTCCCAGAGACCATCTCTGCCATTAGACAGAAGCATAAGCTCATCGCCATGAACTGGTGGCCTGACGATCCATACGGCTTTCCCTTCTCAAAAAGAATTGCCCCTTACTATGATTACTACTTCACAAATGACTCTGCTCTTATAAACGGGTACAAGAAGGCGGGAGCTAAGAATGTTCACTTTCTTCCTTTTGCTTGCGATCCTGAGATTCACCGCAGGATTCATCTAAGCGATGGCGAGAGAGAAAGCCTGAGTTCGGATATATGTTTTGTGGGTCAGTGGAATCCTATCCGGCAGGAGGTTCTGGAAAATCTAACTGACTTTGACCTAAAGGTCTGGGGTCCAGGCTGGAAGAAGAAAGTTGGTAAACGTTCAAAACTGAGAAAAAAAATCTTTGGAACCGATAGTGGGCCATATGGGGAAGATATGATTAAGATATACAGCTCCGCCAAGATAGTTTTAAACATTCACCTCTGGTTTGGGGAGAATGAGGATGGGATTAATATGAGGTTATTTGAAGCTACAGGCTGTGGTGCTTTTCTGCTATCTGACTGGAAGAAGGAGATTCCGGAGCTCTTTGACGTTGGGGGAGAGATAGCCTGCTATAGCAGTGTTTCTGACTTGCGAAGATCAATAGAATATTATCTAAATAATGACAGGAAGCGACAGGCTATAGCTGAGAAAGGCCAGGAAAGGAGCTACCGGGACCACACTTATCTTCATCGGATGGAAGAAGCATTAAGGATAGTGGGTGATGGTTAATAATCAACCAGTAGGAGAGAAGCCTCAGCGCATCCTGATAGTAAAATTAGGCTCTATTGGGGATGTTGTTCATACCCTGCCCACCCTGAATGCTCTCAGGGAGAAGTTTCCCGGGATGCATATTGCCTGGTTGGTTGAGCCGAAGGCTAAGGATATATTGACCGGTCATCCCGCTCTGGACGAGGTGATAGTTTTTGAAAGGACAAGGTCAGCTACCAAAACGATAGCATCCTTCTTTAAAGTGATAAGAAAGTTGAGAAGGAATAGATACGACGCAGTGCTTGAACTGCAGGGAAGTCTAAAAGGCGCTCTTCTGGCCTGGCTGAGCGGCTCTCCTGTAAGGCTCGGCTTTAAAGCAGGAAGTTCAAGGGTGGAGTGGGTAAGCACTATCTTTAGCAATGTGAAAGTAACTGAGGGCAGTGCCTCTCATATCTTAGAGAGAAACCTAAATTTTGCTAAAAGACTGGGAGCGGGAAATGACGAAATCTGTTTTAATATCAATATAGGCGAGCAGGAGTCAAAATACATAGAATCATTTTTAAAGAGTAATGGAATTGAAGGGAAGAGAATAATTATCCTCCATCCTGGAGTTACCTGGTCTACCAAAAGGTGGCCATCGGAGCGCTACAGCGAATTAGCTGATAGAATTAAGTCTGATTTTGAAGATGTAGATGTAGTTCTAACCTATGGCCCGGGAGAGAAGCTTCTGGTGAAAGAAGTCTGCAGGCTCTCTAAGTCAAGTCCGATTATATCCTGTCCAACTACCCTTGGTCAGTTGATAGCCCTTCTGGCTAAGTGTCAGACGATGGTCTCATCCGATACTGGACCACTGCATATAGCCGCCGCTCTGGGTAAAAGAGTCATCGGCCTATATGGCCCCATTGATTCTACGAGGAATGGCCCCTACGGGGATGGTAATTTTGTGGTTAAAAAGGACTTAGCCTGCCTCCCCTGCTGGCGCAAGAAATGCAAGAGTCTGTCCTGTATGAAGGGAATAGCTGTATCAGAGGTATTGGAGAAGGTAACAGCAGTATTGCACAAAAAATTATGCAGTTGACAGGGTTGAGGGTTATGATATAATCCTTCTCTGGAGGATAGCCTCCCAGAAAGAGGGAATGGCCCCTCTTTATTTTTTGGATGAAGTTAAATGGATATCACTTTTCCTGAAAAATTAGGGCAGAGAGCAATAAGAAGATGCGAGAAAGCCATGCAGGTCTATCTTTGCCTGATGGTTTTTATGATTCCCATGGAGAGGATAAGTTTCAACATATTTTCTATCACGGTTAGACTGGGAGGTAATACCTACAAGTATGTTCCCTATGGACTTCTTATATGGGGCGCTCTCCTGGTTCTTAAAAGAGGGCAGAAGCCTTATTTTTCAAAAACTCCCCTTGACCTTCCCATCTTAGTCTATTTTTGCCTCTGTATTCTCGCCCTGATTACCTCCTACGATGTAAGGGCTAGCCTGGAGGAGGCGGTACATCTATTGGCCTATTTTTTGTGGTTCTACCTAATAATCAATCATGTAAAGGAAAAGAGGCAAGTGCGATGGTTGCTAATTGCTCTTCTGGCCGGGAGCATCTACATAAGTCTTTACGGTATGCACAACTTCTTTGTTTTAGGGAGACGGGCAACTGGTTTGGGCAAGTGCCTTCGCCTCGGCGTATACTTTGCTATGACTATACCGGTGATTTTAGGACAATGCCTCTGGGGTCGTTCTCTCCGGTGGCGCCTCAGCTTCGGACTTGGGGCTCTGCTTATGTTTGCTACCGTCCCCTTTACATTTGCTCGAGGTCCATGGATAGGTCTCTTTGGAGCAATGGTTTTCCTGGGATTTTTGCGAGATAAGAGAATCTTTGTAGTCCTTGCCGCTATTCTGGTGCTGTTTTCTCTACTGCTACCCGATTCAGTCATCTCCAGGGCCAAGTCGCTGGCTGAGGTGCACCTCAGCCAGGAAGTTCGCATCTCTGACTGGCGTGTAGCTCTTAATATGATAAAGGACCATCCAATTACTGGAGTTGGCTTAGGAGATGCATATCTGAGCGCGTATCCTCTATACAAGCCATGCGACTCGCCACACATATTTCGCCGTTGCCATAATCTTTATCTTTACCTGGCTGCCTCTATTGGAATTCCGGGCTTAGCCGCCTATATCTGGCTGCTTCTGACCTTCTTCCAGAACGGATTGCGAACCTTGAGGGCGGGTGGAAAGGAGGTTCGTAGAGACAGGGCAAGCCATCTTCTTCGAACAGAAGGCGTGAGTGAGCAGAGGGGGCGAGGGTTCTTCCGGGGAGGAGGAGCTAATCCAGGAGACGCTCTCATAGCCAGTATCCTGGCCGGTGTAGTCGGCATACTAATTGCCAGCCTTTTCGATCACCATTTCCATGCTACCGAAGTGGCCATGACCTTCTGGTTCTTAATGGGCTTAGGAATAGTGCTCATAAGAGAAGTCGATAGAGAGAAGGCGGCGGATTTTCCTTGCAGTATAGGAAAGTATACGGTGAAACACCGCGAAGCAGTGCCGTTAGGCAATACTGCCTCCGCAAGTAAAACTTTCCTATACTACTGAAAATCGCATTGAAGTTATCGCCGAAGGCGATTTTCTTGACACAGCCAGGATTTATGCTAATATAGAGCAGGTATCCAGGAAGGTAAATCTCATTGGATCCCATCTGATGACACGGCTGAACATTCACAGGCTCCTGGACTGATGATTAGAAAAAGGAATTCATTAGGCGAATATCTGACGACTCTAGAATCAGGCACAGGCACCTGAGAGTCGGAGCCAAGATTACTCAGTTTACGGAGCAACTGGAAATATTTTCTAGGGGCCAATGGCATCCTGTTTATGATGCTGCCCATGGCGTTGCCCGCAAGGATTTAATTCATGCAAATGGCAGGACTGAACAAAACACCCATCTTCTGTCTTGATTATACGGATGCTCTCACTTTTGCTGAGGCCGACCTTATTTCTAACTGGGCAATTTACAGGAATATGTTCCTTGAGGAGGTGAAAAACAATGGATGAAAAAGAGTTTGTTGAAAAGAACATACGGTTATCATTCGAGTTTAGCAAATATGTCATTGAGCATCCCGAGCTTGAGGAAAAAAATCCCCGAGGGTGCGGAAGTTGTGATACTTATGGAAGATGACCCTGAGTTTAACCAAAGAGCAAGAAATCTGGCAGAGAAATCAAGACAAGAAGGACAGCAGGTTATCATCGTAAAAGTTAAGGGGCTTGCCCCTGTGTCTGCCTCCCGCTTGATTAACCCCGAA
>JAJOKU010000126.1 GCA_021129695.1 candidate division NPL-UPA2 bacterium | reverse complement strand
ACTTTGCAATCAGCCTTCTCTTAATCTGCTCACATGCAGAGCTGAGTATTCTGCTCCACCTGGCTTGAGCAGGCTCTGCATTACCACTAGCTCCTCCACTTGCATTGAGCCGGCTGAGCGGTCTTTCTCGGATTCAATGGCTTTAATGAGGCTATCCCTATTCCTGGGAGACTTCACCCTCCCTAAGGTTAGATGGGGATGGAACGGTCTCTCCTCCTTTTCGAATCCGCATCGGTTGAGAATCTCCTCCAAATTCCGGCTAATCCTGACAAGCTCCTCTTTTCCCTCTTTCACCCCCATCCATACTACGCGAGGATTCTGGAGCTTAGGAAAAACCCCCAATCCAGAAAAAGAGAGGGTGAATGGACTTGTTCCCTCAATAGATTCATCTGCGGCTTTAAAGATATCCTTCAACTGCGATTCTAAAATATAGCCAAGGAATTTCAGGGTAATATGAATATTCTCAGCCTTTACCCACTTGACATCTGCTTTGCACTTTTTTAGTTCATCCTGAACAGAAGCTAACTTTGACCGGATCTCCGAATCAAGCCGAACAGCAATAAAACTTCTTATCTTCTCCATCTATTAAGCCATATGAAGTTTCGGCCTTAGCCCTGAGCGGATTTTTTCTTGCCGCCGTGTAGTAAGAGGTTCTGAGCGGCAAGAAAACCCTCGGAGGCACGCTCCCAATAAAGACTGTTTCTATAAGGAGCTCCACATTTCGCATGGAGCGTGCCGAGAATGAGCGAAGGGCTATGCCGAAAGTTCATTCTGTTCACTCTTTCAATAGATACTTCCTTACCAAGTCTAAGGCAGCCTGGGAAGCTTTCAGCTTCACTGTCTCCCGGCTTCCTGAGAAGTGGTGCTCCTCTGTAAGGTTGGTGTCATCGCTGACTAAGGCCAAATATACCAGCCCAACGGGCTTTTTCTGTGTTGCCCCTCCCGGTCCAGCAATTCCGGTAACGGCTAAACCAAGCGTAGCTCCGCTTATCTTCCTTATCCCTTCGGCCATTTCCTGAGCAACCCGAGCACTGACTGCTCCAAACCTATTGAGGGTCTCACGCCGAACTTTCAGAATATCTATCTTGGCCTGGTTAGTGTATGCGACTACACAGTCCAAGAAATAATTCGAACTTCCCTGGACATTGGTGAGGCGATGTGAGATTAAGCCCCCGGTGCAGGATTCAGCTACCGCAATGCTCTTTCGCCGCAGGCTCAAGAGGACCCCCACTACCTTCTCCAGAGTCTCTTCATCCACTCCAAAGATGTAATCGCCCAGGCGCTCCCTGAACCCATTCTCGGCCTGGCTAATCAATTCGTTAATGGATTCCTCGTTCCCCACCGGGCCCCCGGCGGTAATCCTTATCTGGACCCCTGTCGGGTGGGCTATCAGTCCAACCTCGAGATTGCCCTCCCTCTTTGATATATCTCCGAGTTTCTCATCCACCGCCGATTCGGTTAAGCCCACTACATTCAGTAACCGGGTCTTAGTCACTCGGGTGCCAAATTTTTTCTTCAGATAAGGAAACACTTTATCCTCAAACATTGGCTTCAGTTCCCGGGGCGGCCCAGGCAGAGAGATGAGCACTGCTTTATTATGTTCGACGATGAAGCCAGGGGCAGTTCCCTCCCGGTTATCTAAAACAGTAGCTCCCTCAGGAAGAAAGGCTTGATGGCGTCCTCTTTTAGGCATCCGGAGGCGACGCTTCTGGAAACGGGCCTTAATTTGGGAAAGAATGTGCTTGTTTAAGATAAGCTCTCTCTTAAGGACATTGGCCACTACTTCCTTGGTGACATCGTCAACTGTCGGTCCCAGACCACCGGTGGTGATAACAACATCTGACCTTTCTAAGGCTCCTTTAATAACTCCGCTCAAAATCTTCTTATTATCTCCTACGCTGGTCTGATAAGTTGGCTCCAGTCCGATGCTGGCTAACCTCCTCCCCAGATAGGCGCTATTAGTATCCAGAGTCTGCCCTAACATAATCTCACTGCCAATGGTAATTATTTCTGCCTTCACAGGCTATCCTCTCAAGATAATATGTCTATTTCTATAAAGATAAAGGGAGCCGGAGATAACTGTTAGAATGACGGTGATATACATCAGGTAGGGAAGAAAAAATTGAAACCATTTATCCGCGGATTCTGTCCAGAAGTCGAAGAAGTGGATAGTTGTCCTTCTCAAACAAATAAAGATGAGGATGGTAAATATAGCGAACATCTGGGAGGCAGTCTTATGCTTTCCGCCTTTCTCAGCCGCTAAGACCTCTCCCTGAGAAGCAGCCAAAAGCCTCAAACCGGTTATGGCAAATTCCCGGCTGATAATGATGATGACTGTCCAGGAGGGAATATAGCCCAAACCGACGAATGAAACAAAGGCGCTCACAATCAGTATCTTATCAGCTAAAGGATCCATCAATTTCCCAAAGTTGGTAACCACCCCCTTTCGCCGAGCCAATCTCCCATCGTAAATATCAGTCAAAACGGCTCCCGTGAAGACAAAAAGGGCTAAGTATTTGGCATAAAGATTGTCAGCGAAGAGGAAAATCATAAAAATAAAAGCGGCCCCAATGCGGATTAAAGTCAAACGGTTAGGTAGATTCATCTTCTTCCGTTTCAACAGATGCCCGACTTTTCATTAATATCTGCCGGGGTTTCACCCCCCGAGGGGGGCCGATTATTCCTTCCTGTTCCATACGATCAATGAGACGGCCGGCCCGATTATAACCTATTCGCAGTCTCCTCTGGAGATGGGAGGCAGAAGCCTGTCCTAACTCTACTACTATTTGCACCGCTTTCTCAAACAGCTCATCCTCTTCCGGCTCCGGTAAGGGCTCAGTCTCAGCAGGTTTAAAAATCTCTTCCTGGTAGGTTGGCTCCACCTGGGGCCTAAGGAAGTTAACCACCCTTTCAATCTCCTGGTCGGCCACAAGGGACCCTTGAGCCCGAATTGGTCGAGGCAATGCAGCAGAGAGGAAGAGCATATCGCCTTTGCCTATCAGTCTTTCTGCTCCATTCATGTCCAGGACGGTGCGAGAATCAACTTTGGAGGAGACCTGAAAGGAGATGCGGTAGGGGAAGTTGGCTTTTATTATCCCGGTAATTACATCAACGGAAGGACGCTGGGTAGCTAAAATCAGGTGGATGCCCACTGCCCTTGATAGCTGAGCTAACCTGGCTATGGCGTCCTCTACCGCCACCTGGGCAACAGCCATGAGGTCAGCTAATTCATCAATGATGACTACAATATAGGGGAGAGGTTCTTTATCCTCTCCCATCCTGTTATATCGATCAATGTTTCGAGCTCCCGCCTTAGCTAACAGTTTATACCTTCCCTCCATCTCCTCCACGATCCACCTCAGGGCATTAGCCGCCTTCTTGGCCTCCGTTACCACTGGACTTATCAGGTGGGGAAGCCCTTCGAAGAGGGTTAGTTCCACCCGCTTGGGATCAATCATCAAGAACTTAACCTCCTCCGGGGTGGCCCGGTAAAGGAGGCTGATGATGATAGCATTGATGGAAACTGTCTTCCCCGAACCAGTCGTTCCAGCAATCAAGAGATGGGGCATCTCCCCTAAATCACTGATGAGAGGATTCCCGGATATATCCTTTCCTAAGGCAATGGTCAGCTTGGAACCTGCTTCCCGAAAATCCTTGGTGCTCAGTATCTCCCTCAAATAGACGAAGCGAGGGAAGCGATTGGGGATTTCAATTCCCACCACCGCCTTCCCGGGAACGGGGGCAATGATACGGACACTGGGTGTCTTTAGAGAAAGAGCAATATCATCGGCCAGGGCAGTGATGCTATGCACCTTCACTCCCGTGCCCGGCTCAAGTTCATAACTGGTGATCACCGGACCCTCATTAACCTGAACTACTTTGGTCTCCACATCAAAATCTCTAAGGGCATCCTCTAAGAGCTTTGAATTTCTAACTACATCCTCCCTACCCCCCTCTATTTCAGGAGGAGAATTTAGAAGGGATAGGGGAGGGAATCGGAAACTGGCTGATTTGACCGTAGGGGTCGGTTCCACTTTGGGAATCTCCTTCTTAGAGACTACCTGAGGAGCTACTGCTTCCTTAGGAGACACTTTCTTCCTCTCCACCCGGACCTTCCTCCTCGGCCTCTTCAAGGAAGACACAGCGGCCAGGAAAGCTCTTCCCAGAAGGATAGTCACTGTCTTTATTCTCTGGCTCAACTGGATGGCCAGGGAACTGAAGGAAAGCTCAGTGGCCAATAAAATCCCCAGGGCGAAGAGGACGGCCACGATGAGATAGGCTCCCCCTGTCCCAGACCAGTCGGTCAGTTTATGGGAGAAAAGATAGCCAACCACCCCTCCTGCCCTGAACTTGGCCTCAGCTTGGACTAAGTTCTTGAGGGTGAGCAGGGTGGAAGAAGCGACCAGGACCAGGAGAATTCCGATGAGCTTGGCATGTAGCATCTGGGGCGTTCTTCCCCCGAACTTGCTCAAGGACCAGACCAGAGTCAGGGCCGGTATTAAGTAGGCGGCCCATCCAAAGCTAAAATATAGTCCGAAGGCTAAATGGGCTCCCAACCAGCCGGCGTAATTGTGGGGGGGACGGTTAGGTGGGAAGGTGTAAAAGGAGATATCTTTGGGGTCGAAAGAAAAGAGACTGATGAAGGTAAAGATGCTCAGGGCAAGAAGCAGAAAGCCCCACATCTCATTCTTTCTAGCCTGGCTAATAAAAGAGAAGAACTTCACTGTTTCCTTCCCCAGAGCATATCTTCCTCTTTTAATTGGTTTTTGATACGGTGAAACACCGCAAAGCACACAGCCAAAGGCAGTGCCGAAGGCAGCCGAAGC
>JAJOKU010000088.1 GCA_021129695.1 candidate division NPL-UPA2 bacterium | reverse complement strand
AGGGGCAGTGCTACCTACGGCTAGCAGTACTGGCCAAAGGCCGGTATGACGAGCCTGCTTTAGCGGGTGAGGAATGTTCTTGACATTTCTCAGTTCTCAATCTATAATCCTACCAGAGTAAATTTAGCGCACCTTCGGTGCGGACTTTTAAGAACCAACATAATATGATACCTAAATTGAGCCCTCAATGCAACTATCTGTCTGTCAAAGACTTAATGTGTTCCAAAAAAGAAATTCCTATACTATCAAGTTTTGATAGGAGTATGGGATGAACACAAAAGGGCTCACAGACACTGAAATTATGAAATCACTAAGAGAGCATAGTGATGTTTTGAAAAAGTATAAAGTTAAAAAAATCGGTCTGTTTGGTTCCTATGTTAGAGGGGAACAAAAAGATAATAGTGATGTAGATTTACTTGTGGAATTTGATATGTCTAAATACGATAAGAATTAAAGAAGTTGCCGAAGAAATTAAAAGGAGTGTTATCTATGCCTAAAAGAGGCCCTAAGGAATTCCTGGGCTCAAAGATAAAGTTGAGGCTATCATTAAGGAAATAGAAGGAAATGAAACTTGAAAAATACCTTTTATCCTGGCTCATAGGTGCCCTAATTCTTTTTTTATGTCAATCTGTGGCCATCGCTGAGGAGAAGGTTCCCTTCTCAGTGGGTGAGAAGCTTACTTTCCGGGTAATCTATTTTGCCCTTCCGGCGGGGACGGCTACCTTAGAAGTAAGCGGGGTTACTAACTGGGAGGAAAAGGAGGTTTACCAATTAGTGGCTACCGTTCAGTCTTCAGCTCTTTTTTCCCTCTTCTACCGGGTAAGGAACCGAATAGAATCCCTGATAGATACGAGCAGTTTCCTTCCCTACCGATACGAGATACGTCAGGAGGAGGGAGATTATCGCAACCATGAGGTGACCATTTTCAACAGAGATGAGAATATAGCTACTACCATTGATGCTGAAGAGAAGGAGGGTAATCCGGAGGGTGCTTCTGTTCCTGTGCCCGCCGATGTGCAGGATGCCCTTTCCTCTTTCTACTATTTACGAAGGCAGAATTTAGAGGTGGGAAAGTCGGTCTTCATCAATGTCAGTGTGGGTGCGAAGAATTATCAGGTGGAAGTAAAAGTTCTGAGGAAGGAGGAGCTGGGTAAGAGGAGGCTGAGGACGATTGTGGTTAAGCCCATTATAAGCGAGATAAAATCGGGAGGGATCTTGGAGAAGAAAGGGGATAGGGATATCTATATCTGGCTCACTGACGATGAGCGCAGAATTCCTGTGCTTATAAAGGCCGAAATGGCCTTTGGCTCGTTAACTATGATGCTGATAGATAAGGAGCTGGGGAAGTGAAATATAAGCCGGTTGATTTAAGCCAGGTGAAGACTTATCCTCTAAGGGAGAGAAAGAGTAAGGTAAGCATAGAGGATTTTGGTCGCCCGGCAGGAGCAGGAGAATCCTTCAGCGAGTTTCTTAACCACATTCCCCGCATCTTAGCTGGTCGTGATTTCTTTGAGTTGATAGCGTCCATAGTTAAGGCATTTCGAGACGGAAAGATGGTGCTCGCTAATATTGGTGCCCATGTCATAAAGTGCGGCTTGAGCCCAACTATCATTCAATTCATGGAGAAAGGAATCCTCACTTGCCTTAGCATGAATGGAGCGGCCTCCATCCATGATTTCGAGATTGCCCTCATTGGGAAGACTTCCGAGGATGTAGATGTAGCCTTGAAGGATGGAAGCTTCGGAATGGCTGAGGAGACGGGGAGGCTGATGAACGAGGCCATAAATGCGGCGGAGGACAATGGGCTGGGAATGGGAGAGGCCCTGGGGCGGAAGCTCCTGGAGATAAAGGCTCCTCATATTAGCTTGAGTATATTAGCCAGGGCCATCAATTTAGATATTCCGGTAACTGTTCATGTGGCCATCGGGACTGACATCATCCATCAACATCCACTCTCTCGGGGCAAGACCATGGGAGAGACCAGTTTCTTAGATTTCAAACTCCTTACCTCCCTAATTAGCCAGTTGGGGCCGGGAGGGGTGGTCCTGAACTTTGGTTCAGCCGTTATCTTTCCGGAAGTATTTTTGAAAGCATTGAGCATTGTCAGGAACTTGGGCCATAAGGTTGTGGATTTCACAACTGCTAATTTCGATATAGTCGGGCATTATCGTCCTATTCAAAATGTAGTCCGCCGACCGGTGAGCCTGGGAGGGAAGGGTTATAGCTTTATCGGCCATCACGAGATAATGATCCCCCTCCTGGCCGGGGCTATAATGGAGAAACTCAATGAAAGATAAGATAATAGCCGGGCTTAAAGAAAGCATTCAGGTCAAGGAAGCGATCCTGAAGGGGCAGGTGGAAGTAATTGCCGCAGTAGCGGAATCCGTAACCAAGGCAGTAAGGGAAGGGGGTAAAATAATCCTCTTTGGAAACGGAGGTAGCGCCGCCGATGCTCAACATTTAGCCGCCGAACTGGTGGGAAGATTTAAGCGGGAGAGAAGAGCCGTGGCCGCTATTGCTCTCTCTACCAATACCTCTATCCTCACCTCAATTGGCAATGACTATTCCTTCAAGGATATCTTTAGAAGACAGATAGAGGCTTTAGCCGCTCCCCGGGATATTGTTATCGGGATAAGCACCAGTGGAAGAGCAGGCAATGTGATTGAAGCCGTTAAAGCGGCTAAAGGGAAGGGCCTTTTTACGGTGGGATTTACGGGAGGAGACGGAGGAGAGTTAGCTAAGTTAGCGGATTTGGCTTTTATCGTTCCTTCTTCGGATACCGCTCGTATCCAGGAGGCTCACATTACCGCTGGTCACCTGGTATGTCAGTTGGTGGAGGAGCTGCTCTAACCTGAGCTGGAGAAGATAAGAGGGCATGAAAGATACAAAGAGGCTGAAAGAAATAATTTCTAAATTCTCCCAGGGGAGAGTTCTAGTGATAGGTGACCTTATCCTTGATGAATATGTCTGGGGCAGTGTCTCCCGAATCTCGCCTGAGGCTCCCATCCCGGTGGTTGAGGTGGTCAAGGAATCTTCTTTGCCCGGGGGAGCCGCCAATGTGGCCAATAATATTCATGCCTTAGGGGGCCGGGTCTTCCTGGGCGGGGTGGTTGGCCAGGATGGAAGTGGAAATGTCCTCAAGGAGGAACTGTTGCGCCGAGGAATAGAGACTGAGGGATTAGTGGTGGACAGAGGACGACCAACTACTGTAAAGACGAGGGTCATTGCTCACCATCAACAGGTTGTCCGAGTTGACCGGGAGAGGAAGGAGGCAATGGGTGATTCTATACTAAAACAGCTCTTGGCTTATTGCCGGCCGATCGTAGATGATATCCATACGGTAGTAATTGAGGACTATGGAAAGGGAGTGATAACAGCGGAGCTTCTGCGGGTCATGAAGGAGATGGCTGGCAACCGAATGCTCATTGTCGATCCCAGGGTAGGGAGTTTCTCTCAATATAAAGGAGCGAGGCTCATTACTCCCAATCGACATGAGGCAGAGGTGGCCCTGGGAAGAGAAATAAAGGATGAGGAAAGCTTAAGGGAGGCCGGGAAGGAACTGCTCCATGGGCTTAGTTGTCAAGCTGTCCTCATCACCCTGGGAGAGGAAGGTATGTGCCTATTTCAAAAGGGAGATTCTGTGACTCACATTCCAACTATAGCCCGGGAAGTTTATGATGTCTCGGGAGCAGGAGATACAATAGTAGCAACTATCTCACTGGCTTTAGCGGTGGGAGCTAACCTAAAGGAGGCGGCACAGCTTTCCAATTTGGCCGCTGGTATTGTCGTTGGGAAGATGGGGACAGCTACTGCATCAGCGGAAGAATTAAAAGGGATTGTGGATAAATGACCAGGGAAGTGAAAGTTGGAAACATCTGGATGGGGGGCGGAAGGGAATTAGTTTTAATTGCTGGTCCCTGTGTCATTGAGAGCGAGGAGATCTGCCTGGAGACGGCTGCCGAGATAAAGAAGATAACGGAAAGAATTAATATGCCCTTCATCTTTAAATCTTCCTATGACAAGGCCAATCGGTCCTCGCTGGAGTCATTCCGAGGGCCAGGGATTCGTAAGGGGCTTAAAACTCTCAAGCGAGTCAAAGACAGGATAGGAGTTCCCATCACTTCAGATATTCACTGCCGGGAGGAATTAGAGGAGGCGGCTCGGGTTTTAGATATAATCCAGATCCCTGCCTTTCTCTCTCGTCAGACTGATTTGCTTCTAGCCGCCGGCCGGACGGGGAAGACAGTAAATGTCAAGAAGGGGCAGTTCTTAGCTCATGATGATATGCATAATGTGGTCAATAAGCTCATTAGCACCGGAAACCAAAATATATTGCTTACCGAGCGGGGAACTTCCTTTGGTTACCATAACCTGATTGTGGATATGCGCAATCTACCCCAGATGAGAAAATTAGGTTATCCAGTTGTCTTCGATGCTACCCATAGTGTTCAGTTGCCAGGGGGTAGGGGGAGAGAGTCAGGTGGACAGAGAGAGTATGTTCCCGCCCTGGCCAGGGCGGCGGTGGCCGCTGGCTGCCATGGGCTCTTCTTAGAAGTGCATCCAGAGCCCGATGAGGCTTTATGTGATGGACCGAATATGATAAGTTTAAAGGAACTGCCTCAACTGCTTAAGCAGGTGAAAGAGATAGACAAGGTAGTGAGGAGTAAAGCTTCGGCATAGCCCTTCGCTCATTCTCGGCACGCTCCATGCGAAATACGAAACTCATAATACACATAATCTTTCTTGGGAGCGTGCCTCCGAGGGTTTTCTTGCCCCCACTGCTTCGTTTTGCAAGAAAATTCGTCGCTTCGCTCCTCATGACTTTGATTAACGCAAGACTGTGAGTAAAAGCACACACTTTTGAGAACAGCCAAGTCAAAGAAAGACAAGCACTTAAATGAGAAAATACTCTATACTTTACTATACT
>JAJOKU010000028.1 GCA_021129695.1 candidate division NPL-UPA2 bacterium | reverse complement strand
AAAGGATCTTCCTATTATAGCAGTAGTTGCCAAAATTAACTTTTTTCATATTTTTTGAAATTGTTTCCCGACGCTGTATCGTCGGTGGTTCTTTGAAAATTTAAATCTTCCTACACTCGCTATTCGGCCTGCTTAGGTAGGCTTCCTACAAAATCAGTGCTTTCATTATATCATAAAATAGAAGGTTGATAACTCACAAAACCTATTTCTCTGACGGTAAAAGGTTTATTATGTCAAAGAACGACCAAAGTATGTTTGTAGGAGCACCCTTACAGATTTGTAGGAAAATGTAGGAAATTTGTAAGAAATATTTCATTGTTTGTCGTCGGAATACCTACTAAATTTTTAATTTTGGCAACTACTGCTGTAATTTGAAAGTGGATGGAGAATAAAAGAAGAATGAAGCTGTGCATGATTGGGGCTGGGCATGTGGGATTGGTCTCCGCGGCTTGCTTCGCTGATTTAGGGAACGAAGTTATCTGTGTAGATAGCGACGAGGGAAAAATCAGTATCCTTAAGAAGGGCACTGTGCCTTTCTTTGAGCCGGGATTGGAAGAGTTAGTTAGAAAGAATGCTGAGTCCGGGCGTCTCTCTTTCACTGCCAACCTTGAGGAGGGAGTCAAGAAATCTGAGATAGTCTTCATTGCTGTGGGCACTCCTTCCCGGGAGAATGGAGAAGCCGATTTGTCATTCGTAGAAGATGTTTCCTGTAAGATAGCTGAGGCTATGGAAGATTATAAGATAATTGTAGAGAAGTCAACTGTCCCAGTGAAGACGGGGGAATGGGTTAAGAAAATCATTACTAACAATATTCATGGCGTAGAGTTTGATGTCGTCTCCAATCCAGAGTTTTTGAGGGAGGGTTCAGCCATCCAGGACTTCATGCATCCGGACAGAATCGTCATCGGGGTGGAGACGGAAAGAGCAAAAAAGGTGATGACTGAGCTATACAAACCCTTGAATGTCCCCCTGGTGATTACCGATATAAAGAGCGCGGAAATTATCAAGCATGCTTCCAACTCTTTCCTGGCTTTAAAGATCTCTTATATTAACGCTATCGCCAACATCTGTGAAAAGGTAGGAGCGGATGTGAAGGAAGTATCCAATGGGATGGAGTTGGATGGTAGGATTGGCAAGGGTTTCTTGAGGGCGGGGTTAGGTTACGGAGGTTCCTGTTTTCCAAAAGATGTAGCTGCTTTCACCAGAATAGCTGAGGAGGCGGGCTACAACTTTGAGCTCCTTAAAGTTACCGAGGGAATTAATCGAAAGCAAAAGGAGCTATTTTTAAAGAAGGTAAAGAAAGCGCTCTGGACTCTCAATAACAAGGTGATTGGAATCCTGGGTCTTTCCTTTAAACCAAATACTGACGATATGAGGGAGGCTCCCTCCGTTGAGATAATCAACAGGCTTCAGGCAGAGGGAGCTAAGGTGAGAGCTTACGACCCGGCGGCCACGGAGAATGCCAGGAAGGTTCTCAAGGATATTGAATACTGTGCTGACCCTTACCGGGTAGCTGAGGGAAGCGATTGTCTTCTCATTATCACTGAATGGGAAGAGTTTAAGAAACTGGACCTCGGGAAGATTAAATCCCTTTTAAAAAATCCGATCATTGTGGACGGTCGCAATGTTTATGAGCCTGAGGAGTTAAAAAAGATGGGATTTAACTATTTCGCAGTGGGACGTTGAAGGAGAAATCGGAATGAAGAGGCTTTTAATTACCGGAGGAGCAGGTTTCATTGGAAGTAATTTTACAAAATACATTCTGTCCAGATACCCTGACTATCTGGTCACTGTCTTAGATGCGCTTACCTACTGTGGCAACCTTAATAACTTCACTCAGGATATGTGGGAGAATCCACATTTTACCTTCTGGCATGGTGATATCAGAGACAGGGAGACAGTAGACAATTTAATGCGCCAGGCTGAGGTGGTGGTTCATCTGGCCGCCGAGACCCATGTGGATAGGTCCATTGACAACTCGGATGCCTTCATCTCTACCGATGTTAAGGGAGCTCAGGTTCTTCTGGAGGCGCTGAGACGCCATTCCGTGGAAAGGTTTATTCATGTCTCTACCAGCGAAGTATATGGAACAGCTGAGGAGGTTCCTATGACCGAGAACCATCCCTTGAATCCTCGAAGCCCCTATGCGGCGGCCAAGGCGGGGGCAGATAGATTAGCATACTCTTATTTCGTCACCTATGACCTGCCCATCGTTATTCTGAGACCATTCAATGCTTATGGCTCAAATCAGTATCCAGAGAAGATGATTCCCCTATTTACCACCAATGCCATAGAGGATAAGCCTCTGCCCGTCTACGGAGATGGGACCTTCAGCCGTGATTGGACATATGTGGAGGACCTCTGTCAAGCTTTGGACAGAGCCCTTCAAGTGGACATGGAGAGGTTGAAGGGGGAAGTAATAAACTTAGGTACCGGGGTGGATACCGATATCAATACCATTGCCAAGATCATATTGGAGAGGTTGCAGAAGCCGGAGTCCTCGGTTAGATTCATTGAAGATCGCCCTGGCCATGTCCAGAAGCATATCTCTTCTACTTCCAAGTCAAAGGTCCTCTTGGATTGGTCTCCCACTACTGACTTGCGAGATGGATTGCAGAGAACCATTGATTGGTACCTTGAGCATCCGGAGTGGTGGAAGAGGCTGAAAAAGGAAGGGGATGAATATGTCCGTAAAGGATAAGATTATAAAAAGAAAGGCAAAGGTAGCCGTAATTGGACTGGGGTATGTAGGGCTCCCTTTAGCCGTTGAATTCGCCCGGGCTGGTTTCAGAACCACCGGCATTGACATAGATAAAGAGAGGGTCCGAAAAATAAACGCAGGCAAGTCTTATCTACTCGATGTTGCCAGGGAAGAGTTGTCACCTTTAGTAAAGAAGGAAAGGTTAAAAGCCACCGATGACTATAAAGTCTTGAAGGACATTGATGCTCTGTGCATCTGCGTTCCCACTCCTCTTCGCAAAACCAAGGAGCCAGACGTCTCTCATATTATGGATTCGGCTAAGGAGGTTGCCCGATATTTGAGAAAGGGGCAGTTAATTATCCTGGAATCCACTACTTATCCGGGAACGACCCGGGAGATAATCCTTCCCATGCTTCAGAAGAAAGGTCTGAAAGTTGGAAGGGACTTCTATCTTGCCTTCTCTCCGGAGAGGATAGACCCGGGCAATCCCCAATATAAGACAAAGAATATTCCCAAGGTAGTGGGAGGCATAACTGCCCTGTGTACCGAGATGGCCAGGCTCCTCTACCAGCAGGTTATCGAGAAAGTCATTGCCGTCTCATCCAGCGATACCGCCGAGATGGTAAAACTATCAGAGAACACCTTCCGCACCGTAAATATCGCTTTAGCTAATGAACTGGCCCTCATCAGTAACCGCTTAGGGATTGATGTCTGGGAAGTAATTTCTGCCGCTTCTACCAAACCTTTCGGCTTCATGCCCTTCTATCCTGGTCCTGGTCTGGGCGGCCACTGTCTGCCCATTGACCCATTTTATCTATCCTGGAAAGCGAGATTGAATGATTTTCCAGCCAAGTTCATTGATTTAGCGGGAGAGATAAATCATTTTATGCCCTGCCATATAGTGGAGAGAATCAGCTCGGCTTTAAATGAGCGTGGTAGGAGCATTAAGGGGTCAAGAATTCTCATTCTGGGAGTGACTTATAAAAGAGATGTGGATGATACCCGGGAATCCCCAGCTATTGAGATAATGCAGATGCTTATGGATAAGGGAGCCAGCCTATCCTATAACGATCCCCATGTTCCCGAGCTAATGGTGGGCAACTCCACTTTCCACTCCATTGCCCTTACTAACAGAGCTTTGAGCCAAACTGACTGTGTAGCCATCATCACTGACCATAGCAGGTATGACTATGAGCAGATAGTAAAAATGTCCAATTTAGTGATAGACACTCGCAATGCCACTAAAGAAGTCCACCAGGGAAGGAAGAAGATAGTCAAGCTGTAGCTTATAGGAGAACGTCATGCCAACAGTTCTGGTAACCGGCGGAGCTGGTTTCATTGGTTCCCATCTATGTGGGCGATTGCTTGGGGAGGGCAATCGGGTCATCTGCATGGACAATCTGATTACCGGCAAGATTTCTAATATCTCTCATCTTGAAGGAAATAGAGATTTCAAGTTTATAAAACAGGATGTCACTGAGTATATTGATTGGAAAGAGGACATAGATTATGTTCTCCATTTCGCTTCTCCCGCCAGTCCCATTGATTATGCTAAATTTCCTATCCAGACTCTGAAGGTTGGCTCCATGGGAACACATAAAACCTTAGGTCTGGCTAAGGCCAAGGGAGCTAAGTATCTGCTTGCCTCCACCTCTGAAATCTATGGCGACCCTCTAGTTAACCCTCAGAAAGAAGACTACTGGGGTAATGTCAATCCCATAGGTGTGCGAAGTTGCTATGATGAAGCAAAGCGTTTTGCCGAAGCTATCACTCTGGCTTATCATCGCACGCATAAAATAGACACTAAAATTGTCCGTATCTTCAATACCTACGGCCCCAGGATGAGAAAGAATGACGGCCGGGCTATTCCCAACTTCATTAATCAGGCATTAAAGGGAGAGCCCCTGACTGTATTTGGTGATGGCAGACAGACGCGAAGCTTCTGCTATATCACCGATTTAATAGAAGGGATATATAGATTAATGCTGTCAAGCATAAATGAGCCGGTTAACTTAGGGAATCCCCAGGAGCTATCTATCCTGGAATCAGCCAAACTAATCCTCTCTCTGATGGGGAGTCAGAGTCAAATCATCTATAAGGAACTGCCAGTGGATGACCCCAAGGTCCGTCGCCCCGACATCACCAAGGCAAGAAAAGAGTTAGGTTGGGAACCAAAAGTTGGTTTAGAGGAAGGTATCAAGAAAACCATCGAGTGGTTTCAAAATGGAACATGACCAAAAAAGATCTTATATGGGACTTTGACACTTATTAATTTTATCGTCGAGAGATCCAAAATGGTTGGTAG
>JAJOKU010000018.1 GCA_021129695.1 candidate division NPL-UPA2 bacterium | reverse complement strand
GGTAGGCTAAAGGGTTGAAATAAATACAGAGGGAGTTATTAAATCAGCTAAAGGAGTAGTAGGGCAGTGAAGAAACCAATTATGGCAATATTCTTTCTTGCTGTAGTTATCCTCTCCTGGTCATTGGCATATGGGGCCACCACCTCCATCTGGCGCGATGCCACTCAGGATGACTTCCATAAGGGAGAACTGCTCAGCACCTCTACTACCAGCAAAGATGAATTAATCTTAGGGCCTTCTGTCAAGCTCCTCTATGATTCAACCCAGCTCTATATCTGGTGCTTGGTAGTAGATGCGGAAGGCAGAATCTATGCTGGAAGCGGCAATAACGGAGCTATCTATAAGATTGAGGATGGTAAGGGCAGTCTCCTTTACGATTCTCCTGAAATTGGTATTCACAGTCTGGCCTTAGATAAAGAAGGGAATATCTATGCGGGAAGTTCTCCTCGGGGGATAATCTATAAGGTAAAACCTGATGGCTCATCTCAAGTCTTCTCTGACCTGGAGGAAGAATATATCTGGGCTCTTCTCTTTGATAGTCAAGGCAACCTATTTGCCGGTACTGGACAGAGGGGTAGAGTCTATAAAATTTCTCCACAAGGTGAGACCAAGCAGATTTACGATTTCCCTGAAACCCACATTCTTTCCCTGGCCATTGATAATGAGGACAACCTTTATGCGGGCAGCGAAGGCCAGGGGATAATCTATAAGATAACCCGGGAAGGCAAAGTCTTTGCCCTCTACGATCCTCCTCAGAATGAGGTTCACTCCTTAGTCTTAGATAGCCGCGGTAACCTCTATGCGGCCGCTATGGGAAAAGGGAAGGAGGAGAAGGTGCCCAGCTCCCTTATCTACAAGATTACCCCTGAAGGCGACGCTCAAGAATGGTTTCGCTCAGAGGAGGCCATAATTCTCTCCCTGACAGTTGACCGGGAAGATAACCTCTATGTGGGGACGGGAAATCGGGGTCTCCTTTATAAAATAAATCCCCAGCAAGAAGTAACTACCGTCTTAGAAGCTTCTGAACCACAGATTCTCTCCTTAGCATCTGGCGAGAAGCACATTTACTTTTCCACGGGCAATTTAGGTCGCCTCTATAAACTCTCCTCTCATTATGTTAAGGAGGGAATATTTGAATCCAGGGTCTATGATGCTAAATTTATCGCTAAGTGGGGCAATATCTCCTGGAAAGCGAAGACGCCCCGGGGGACAAAGGTAACCCTAGCTACCCGATCTGGAAATACTAAAAATCCAGATGATACATGGAGCCCCTGGTCCAAGGAGTATAAAGATTCTAAGGGAACGCCTGTGGTAAGTCCCCCCGCTCGTTTCATCCAATATCGAGCTACCTTATCCACGGTGAATAGAGGCATTACCCCAGTCATTACTGAGGTCTCCTTAGCTCTCCTACCCAGGAACCAGGCTCCCCGAATTTTAGCTATAAAAGTGCCCGAGCTGGAGGAAGAGAGGCTACCTCCTTCGGAGAAGGAAGGAAAACCTCTTCTTGAGGCAAAGCGAGCGGGTGCTCAAGTGAAGAGGACAAAGAAGACGATTAGCTGGGAGGCAAAAGACCCTAACGGCAATACTCTCCTCTATGACCTCTATTTCCGAGGGGAAGAGGGAACGGAGTGGAAGGAACTGGAGAAGGGAATTAAAGAGACTTCCTATAGCTGGGACAGCCTCACTTTCCCTGATGGCATCTACCTGGTAAGATTAGTGGCTAGCGATAGCCCTGACAATCCTCCCGACAGGGCCCTGACTGACGAAAAGATAAGTCAACCATTCATTATTGATAATACCCGACCGGTGGTGGAAAGCCTGAAGGCCACTGTCTTCCCGGACGGCAGTTGTATCATTAAAGGAGAGGCCAGGGACAACCTCTGCCGTATAAAAAGGATAGAGTATTCATTGAATGCTGGAGATTGGATAGTTATCCATCCACTGGATGAAATTTTTGATTCTAACCGTGAACCCTTCCAATTCACCATCTCGGAACTGTCCGCTGGCGAGCACATGGTTGTCATCAAGGTAACTGATAGCAGTGGCAACATCGGTGCGGCCAAGACTATTTTTACTACCCACAAGAAATCCTCTGAATGAAACCTTTGATAATAAGTGTCGCTGGGGTGAGGGGAGTGGTGGGTGAATCTATCACTCCTGAGGTTCTAGCCCGCTTTGCTTCTGCCTACGGGACATTTGTTAAGGGAGGCAAGGTAGTAGTTGGAACCGATAGCCGTCTTTCCCGGGAGATGTGCCGCTACGCTGTTTTGGGCGCACTCCTTTCTGTGGGATGTCAGGTCATTGACCTGGGTATCTGCCCTACACCGACCATTCGGTTAATGGTTGAGAATTTGAAAGTTAGGGGAGGGCTCGTCATTACCGCCAGCCACAATCCGGCTGAGTGGAGTGGCCTCAAGTTTCTTACCGAGGAAGGGACCTTTCTCAATGCTCGTCAATGGGAGAGGCTACTCAGTATTTATCATGGCAGCAAGATAAATAGAGTGCCCTTTTATCGCCTGGGAAGGGTGAAAGAGAATTCATCAGCTCTCTCTACCCATATCAAGAAGCTCTTAAGTTATCTCAATGTAGATCTAATCAGGAAGAAAAGATTTCGAGTAGCCTTAGACTGCGCCAATGGAGCTGGTTCGGTCATTACTCCCATCTTCTTAAGGAGATTGGGCTGTCGGGTTCTGGGCATCAACTGTCAGGTCGATGAAGTCTTTCCTCACCCCCCCGAGCCTATCCCTCAGAATCTGTCCGGTTTAATTCGTCTAATCAAAAAGAAAGGAGCAGACCTTGGTTTCGCCCAGGATGCTGACGCTGATCGATTAGCTATTGTCTCTGAAAAAGGATTCCCCTTAGGAGAAGAATATTCAGTGGCTCTTTCAACTCAGTTCGTCCTCCGGAACCAGAAGAAGAAGGGCACTGTGGTGGTTAACCTCTCCACCACTCGGGCTATAGATGATATTGCTCAGAGATTTGGCTCCAGGGTAGTGAGGACAAGGGTAGGGGAGATTTATGTAGTAGAGGGAATGAAGAGACACAGAGCAGTAATTGGTGGAGAAGGAAATGGGGGAGTGATTGACCCTCGGGCCCATTATGGAAGGGACAGCCTGGCCGGTATGGGGATTATCCTTCAATATTTAGCCGAATCAGGGGAAAGTATATCTCGGTTGGCCGAGTCTATCCCTCGTTATTATTTATTGAAGAGAAAGGTTCGCTGCCCGGAGGATAAGAAAGAGAAATTTCTTGAGGCGATCAAGAAGGAGTTCGCTGAGGAGAGGCTTGATCAGTTTAGAGGTAAATCTCTAACGGGTCTTGACTTGAGAGATGGTGTCAAGGCGATCTGGGAAGATGCCTGGGTGCAGGTCCGGCCTTCCGGGACAGAACCAGCCATCAGAGTATTTGCTGAGGCCAGGACCAGGACAGAAGCCAGAAAAATAGCTAATTCCATATTGATGAGAATCAGGAGGATGTGAGAATAGGGACAGCTGCCATTTATAAAACAGGTATGGAGCTTTTAACATTTTGCTAACAATGGCATTAAGAAAATTCGTCGCTTTCCCTATTAAAAAATGAATTTCGAACTAATTCACCAGGATAAAGAGACAGGAGCAAGAGCTGGTCGGATTACTACTGCTCATGGAGTAGTGGAAACACCGACTTTCATTCCGGTAGGAACTCAGGCTGCGGTGAAGACGATGAGCCCGGAGGAACTGAAGAAGATGGGCGTGGAGATTCTCCTGGCCAACGCCTACCATCTGGCCTTAAGGCCTGGAGCCGAGACAGTTAAGGGGGCGGGAGGACTGCATCCGTTCATGGGCTGGGATGGTCCCCTTCTTACCGACAGCGGGGGCTATCAGATATTTAGCTTAGCCGAGCTTCGCAAGATAACTGAGGAGGGAATTCACTTTCAGTCTCACTTTGATGGCAGTCACCATTTCTTTAGTCCGGAAGAGGTAATCAGGATTGAGGAAGATTTAGGAGCTGATATTATCATGCCCTTGGATGAATGTACCCCCTATCCCTGCCAGCACGATTACGCTAAAACCTCGATGGAGATGACCTGCCGCTGGGCAAGACGGTCCAAGAAAGCTCATAACCAGAGCCCTCAAGCCCTATTTGGAATCGTCCAGGGAAGCTTCTATCCTGATTTGAGGAAAGCGTGCATTGAAACCTTAATTGATTTAGATTTCTCCGGGTACGCTCTCGGAGGATTGAGTGTGGGAGAAGCCAGGATTTTGACTTACCAGACCCTCGAATTCTGCGCAGGTCTCCTGCCCAAGGATAAACCACGCTATCTCATGGGAGTAGGCAGTCCAGTGGATTTAGTGGAGAGCGTGAAGAGGGGAATGGATATGTTTGACTGTGCCCTGCCCACCCGTTGTGGACGCAATGGAACAGCCTTCACCAGCAAAGGCAAAGTGGTCATTAAGAATGCCGGGTATCGTGAGGAGTTCATTCCCCTTGATGAAGAGTGCCAATGTTATACCTGCCGCAACTTCACCCGAGCTTATTTGCGCCATCTATTTGCCACTGACGAGATATTAGGTCTTCGTCTTAACACTTTGCATAATCTCTTTTTCTATACCCGGTTGATGAAGAGAGTGCGTGAGGCTATACTGGAGGATCGATTTACCTTGTTTGAGAGGGAGTTTTTAACCAGATACAGAGGAGGTTCTTAAATGTTCGCTGAAGCTTATGCCATGGGAACTGCCCCCGGTGGTCCCGGTCAGGGACCTTCAGGCCTGGGAATGTTTTTCCCCCTCATTATCATCATCTTTATCTTCTATATTCTCATCTGGCTTCCCCAGAAGAAGGAACGAAGGCAGAAAGAGGAGATGAGAGCTAACCTGAAGAAGGGAGATAAGGTGATTACCGGTGGAGGCATACACGGGATAGTGACTAATGTAAAGGAAGACACGGTTACCATAAAAGTGGCTGACAACGTCAAGATGGAATTTTCTAAGAGCGTCATCTCCCAGGTAATTAAGAAGACCAGCTAAATTTATACCAGGAATTTCCTTTTTTGGCTCTTCTCCAAATTTAGTAGTAAATAGAACCTGTATTGCTTATGACCTT
>JAJOKU010000151.1 GCA_021129695.1 candidate division NPL-UPA2 bacterium | reverse complement strand
TAGAGCCCAGGCCGCCGTATATCTCGCTGGACTGGAAGATATACCCCCTCCTCTTGCATAAGGAAACTATCTTATCAATGACATTGGCCTCTTGAGCTTTAGCCATCCCATTCTCCCTGCCCACCAAACTCCATAAAGCCATCGTTTCCATCCCAATTATACAACAATCCAGGGCTTTGTAAAGACAAAAATATGGTTGGCTGAATATCTACAGATCCGGGATAAACTAATGTGGGGGAGTACTGCTGAGGGTTCTAACTTGTCCCGTCAAGATTTTTTCCTTATTTCTCCGTGGGCACCACGATGCCGCGCAGGATTATATTCTGGCAGAAGAGGAAGATGAGGAAGGTGGGGATAGCGGCAATTATCAGGGAAGCGAAAACTACCGGCTGGCTGGCCCTCTGCTGGAGCATATAGAGATGCACCATTAAGGTCCACATGCGGGGGTCCTGGCAGACAATAAAGGCTAACATAAAGTTGCCATAGGCCACGGTGAAGGCGCCCAGGGCAATCACCGCTAAGATGGGCTTGGAAAGCGCCATAGCTATCTGCCAGAACATCGTCCACTCGCTGGCCCCGTCCAGGGTGGCGCATTCAAAGAGTTCCTGCGGCAGGCTGTCAAAAAATCCTTTCAAGAGAAAGATTGAAAATCCCGAGGCCATAGTCGGCAAGATGAGGGCCGCGAAAGTATTCAGGAGTCCTAAATGTCTTATCAGCAGAAACTGGGGGATACCCACCACCATGGGGGGGAAGGACATGGTCAGCATCAGGAAAAGAAGAATCTTGTAGGTGCTCGGAGGTTTGTAACGGGAAAGGGCATAGGCGGCCATAGGATTGACGATGAGGGCCGCCAAAATAGCCAAGGAACAGTAAACAAAGGTATTCCATATGGCCCGGCCTTCAAAGAGGAGCATATTCAGGACAACGATAAAGTTCCTGGTCAGAAACTCCCAGCGCAGGGCCCTCTTATTTCGTTGGAAAAGCGTCCATTCCCATTCCAGGGTGGGGATATTTACGGTCTCAAAGCTCCGGTAGTTTGTCCCATGGGCCCTATTTAGCTCCTCAAGGGTCCTATATCTCCCTTTAAGGAAATCCCGGTAATAGAATTCGGCACTGCGGATAGATAAAGCTCCCGCCGGGGCCTCTGATTCTACAAACTCGGCCCAGTCTACGAGTAAAATCCCCCGCGTGGGCACCTCCTCCACCAGGGGTATCTCATCAAAATTGCTGTAGGCCGTCTCATAGACCTTATTGAGAAAATAGATGTCCTCATGATACTTGCTCCGGAGAAATTCCTGCCATACCGGTAAGGCCTCCTCGTCTAAACGGATAAACTGCAGGTTTAAATCTTCACGGACGAATTCTTCCCATAATGCGCCCAGGGGACCGGGCGGCTTTCTCCGGCTAAGATGGACATCTCCCCACTGCTGGAAATCTGTCTTCAGGGCCTGGTTCAGGGCCTCTAAATCCCAGCCATAGCGGCGGCCCAATTTGGCCATAAAGGCACCATCCAGACTGAAATAATAGCGATAAAGTTCGGGGGAATAATTTTCTTTAAATTCCTGGAAGCGGGCTAAAATCCCCCGGTAGTCGCCTAGATGACGGCGCTTGGTGAAGTCCTCGGGAACAAACCTTACCTCTTCCCAGGAGAGCATGTTTGTCCCTAACTCCTCGTTCAATCTCTTCAGGTCATTCTCATATTGCTCCTGCAGCCATTCCTTGATAGCCCTTTGCATCGCCGGCTCAACCCCAAGCTCGCTCACCGCCCCCAGCCCGAAGAAGAAGTGATCCATTGTCGGGGGACGGCTCTCCAGGAAGGCTTCCCAGTCCTCTACCCGCCGGGGTGGAAAATCTCCCGGGGGCTGCAGTTTCTCAAAGGAGATGAGTCGCTTCCTCAAGGCCTCTTGAGCCAGGTCCAGCCGGGCGTTATATTTGGTGCGGATGTGTTTTTGAAAGAGAATAGTCTCGTCTATAAGGTATCTGGGAATGATATTAAGGTATTTGAAATCGCGCTCGCACTTCACTGAGCCGGTGAGCATTATCAGGAAGGGATAGACCATAGTAATCCCACCGGCAATGAGCAGGAAGTGAATACAGATATTAAGCAGGCGCACCCCTAACGAGCGGCGGCCCACGCTCCCGATGATAGGCATAGCCTCATTATCCTCCCGTCTTTTTCATTGTTCCGGCGGCCCGAAACTCCATCCGGGATAGTATCTTTAACTGATGCACCGTAAACCCGATGAGCATTAGCCCTAAGAGCCAGGCCATGGTGGTGGCTGTGCCGAACCTGAGATAGAGATAGGCCTTTTCAAATATGTGTAGTCCGGCCACCTTGGTAGCCTCAGCCGGCCCTCCAAAGGTCATCACTAATATAAACCCGGCGCCCTGGGAGGCGGCAATAAAGGCCCCGATAAACTGGATGATAATCAAGGCTTTAAGGGAGGGAATGACTATATAGCGGATTTTATCAAAGAAACTGGCTCCATCCACATCGGCAGCCTCGTATAATTCGTCCGGAATGCTTTTAAGGGCTGCTAAGTAGATAAGACAGCCGGGCCCCATTCCCGCCCAGACCGTGGGAATTACACAGGCGAGCATGGCCAGACGGGGATCGCCGAGCCAGCGCTGGGGTTCTATCCCCACCAGACCTATTATCTGGTTCAAGATCCCCGTAGGCGAGGGGTCATAAAACAATCTCCACAGGTAGATGACCACAAACCCGGAGATTACCGCCGGCAGATAAAAGACGGTGCGGTAAAAGATCTTTCCATGCGAGACCTCCTGCAGAAGTATAGCTAACAATATGGGCGGCCAGAACCCCAATCCTAACATCAAGAGCATATAATAAAAGGTACGCCCGACAGAACTCCACCAGGTGGCATCAAAGAGCACATCGCCAAAGTTACTTAAGCCCACCCAGCGAGACTCCCGGACTATCCCATAGTCCTGGAAAGCCATCCGCGAGCCCATGCCCATAGGGACATACATCCAGAGGAGTATGGAAGCTACCGCCGGCAGCATGATGAGGTAGGCCCCCCAGTATTTTCGGAACCCCCAGCCCCGGGGCACCCCCTCTCCCTGAGGGGTAAAGACCTTCCAGATGCGCCACAGGACCAGAGAGAAGGCGGTAACAAGTATTATTACTACAATTAAAGCCAGATTATTTCTGAACCTGCGCTCTTCAGGGGAGATTTTGCCAATCATCTCTTTGTTGGTGCGGGCTACCGCTGCCGTCAATAGCTCCTGAACCTTTTGCCGTCTCTCCTCATCGGTATCACCTAATAGCCCCCGGTGTTCAAGATCGATGGCCCGCTCTATGGGGAGGGTCAGGAAATTGTAGACCATCTGAGCATTCTTGCCGTAGGGCTCAGGCACACCGTGCTCCATGGCCTCTTCCCACACCGGAAGCCAGGTCTCGGGAGCATCCTCCACAAACTCTTCATAGCCAAATCTTTTGAGATAGACCGGGTTTAAGAACCGGCCGTAGCCATGTTCTATGAGCACCTCCATCCGTATCCGCCGGGCCTCCTCGGAATCGTAAAACCAGATGTATTTAAAGGCAGCCTCGCGCACCCGGGGGCATTCCTGTCCGGCAAAGATACCCATCATCATGGCGTTAACCTCACTGCCGCGCAGCCCGGTGGGACCTAAAGGCACCGGGGCAATACCGATGAGCGCCGGGTCTATCCCCCGGCCAATGGAGGCCTCGCCCAGATACATCATGCGCATACCTACTCGTCCCTCCCCCCAGGCTCTATCGTCCACACCCGAGTGCAGGACATAGCCTCTATGTTCTCTCCCGGCAGAATCAGTCCATTTCTCCGTGTTAAGTCTTATGAAGTAGAGCAAAGCCTCCACTGCTGCCTCACAATCAAAGACGGCCCGCCAGTTTCCTTCTTCATCTTCAACCATAACCTCCCCCCCGGCCGACCAGAGATAGGTAACGAACTCCCACGCGGTGGCCATCCCACCCCAGGATAGAAATAGACCATAGGTCCTATCTTCCGGGTTGGTCAGAATTCGGACGTATTCAAGTAACTCTTCCCAATCCTGAGGAGGGCGCTCGGGGTCAAGGCCAGCCTTAGCGAAGAGGTCCTTACGCCAGGAGAGGGTGCGCACTAAAAGGCTGGTGGGAAGGGCCCAGATACGCTCTTCCCCCCCTGGCCCTCGGCGCCGGATGACCGGCCACACCGGTGGGGCTACCCGCAGGTTCAGAAGTTCTTCCGGGATATCTTTGAGGAATTCGTCCATCGGGTAGAGAAATCCCTCCTGGATATAGGTGTGGGACATACGGAAGTTCACATAGATAACATCCGGGGAGGTGCCTCCGGCAATGGCTAAAAGCGGGGCCGCATCCATAGCCATACCCTCAATGTGTATACCGGCGAAGGGCTTGAGTTCTATATGGGGATACTTTTCCTGAAAGGCGCGGATGACGGCCAGGTCAGCCTGGTTAAAAGGGTGGGGATTTTTAGGGTCGGGCATGCGGAAGAGTCTCAGGGTAACAGGCTCTTCTGCGGTGTCTGCCCACGACCACATACAGCAAAGAAAGATTAAAATTGCAAAATAAATCGGGATTTTCGTCATTTTTAATTTTCCTCCAATTTCCCCTTTCCTGCTAGGGCTCAAACATCCTCTGAACTTCAGGCCAATTTTTTTGTAAATGACCACTTTGTATGTTATATTCAGTCATCCTCTATTAATTTACTTTCATCATAATTTCTTTGGGCTCTAACTCTAATTCTTCTGCCATCGATGCCCTAATCAAAGCCCGTGACCTCCTCTTAACTCCTCGCACCATCACCTTCTGCCAGTGAGGAATATTTTTCCGCCGTTTAATTGCCTCTGTAGCGCAATCTCGACACTCAACGGCCCATAGGAACTTCGTTTTTCACCCACCGAGCCAACACCCCTTTTTCCTACCCCAGTGCCCCTCATCATTAAGAAGTTTACCATGGGCGGGTATCTGTGTCAAGAGTTTAGCGAAATAAATTTCGCTTATGGTTTCGCAGGCAGTGTCTAACTCCCCTCAGAAAAAAGATTAGGTTCCTATTGCAATCGCTTTATCCTCCTCACTCTCAAGCTGATTATAGACCCTCAG
>JAJOKU010000114.1 GCA_021129695.1 candidate division NPL-UPA2 bacterium | reverse complement strand
TTGTAATTGAAAGGGTTACATTTCTGACATCTAAAAATAATGCGTAACTCGTGCAGGTAACCTACCAACTCAAAAATATTGTCCTTATATTTCTGGATTTCCCGGTGTTGGTTCTCAGAAATATTTAGGGTAACTACATGAATAACACAATCGTCCTCGGGGAAACGGGTGGCAACCTCTTCACTTACAAATGCTCCCTCCAGGTGAGCAATTTCCAGGGCCCCGTCTATGACATCATGGTCAGTTATAGTGACAAAATCCATACCTCTCTGCTTTGCCAGTCTGTAGATCTGGGAGGGAGGGGTATAGGACTCATAACAGCCTATTTTCCTGAGGAACCATTCCGAAGGTTGTTGGGAGTAGATAGAGTGAACATGAAGGTCAGCTCTTGAGAGACCCGGCATTATTTCTCTCCTATAACATCTTTGGTTCTTGATAAACAACCGCTGGTAACTACTCAGGCTCAAGGTCCCGAAGATTACAATAAACCATTATCCCATTTTTCTACATAGTAGGGGTCTCTGCCTTTCAAAATTTCCACCAGGGAAAGGAGGGTTTTGCGTGCCTCTCCCATGGGGTAATAGAAACTGTTCCAGTTCTCGCTATCTTCGCCGTCATGGTTGGGTATAACATTTTTAAATTGGTAAGCCTCTTTTAGTTCCCCATAGGCACTCCGGGCTCTTTTTTCAATGTTCTCCAGATCGGCAAGGGATAGGATGCCTTTCTGTTTTTCCGTTCTCCTTAAAAGCTTTCTTTTCATTACATCGGTTACCAGCTCAGGAAGCAGGAGTTTATCTCCGAGACTTTGGAAAAAGATAATCTCCTCCCGGGAAAGAGGGGAGATAAAGGCGCTTATTTTTTTGATGTTTTTGAGGGATGGATGGAGCAACAGTGTTTTGCCGATAAAAGGATTACCTTCAAAGAGCATATCCGCTTTCTTTAAATTGTTTTTTAGCTCCTCAACATCTAAAGCCTGGAGGTCTCCCCGAACATCCAGGACCAGGAAATTTTCTTTCTTTTGTAATCCTTTAATGAACGAACGAGAACGAAAATAGTAGTCCTTGCCTTCCGTTTCTTGGGGACGGGGCGAACGGCTGTTATAGAGAATAAGTTTATTCATTCTGCCGGCTACCTCAGGGTAGAATTTCTCCAGGGCCTGATGCAGGGAGCTTTTCCCTACACCGGAAGGGCCGCTGATGACTATTAGTTTTCCCATATCGCCTCCACGGAACAGTCAAATACTTCTTCAAGGAGTCCCTTTTTCTTGTTAAAACCGTAAAGGTCAATCTCGGAGATTTTTCCTCCCTTAAGGATAAATCGCCAGACCCCACCTTTCTTCTTTATCTTTATATCTTCAACACTATTTGCATGCTCGCGGTCAAGACCATCAGCAACCCTTATAATTGCCGAAAGCTTGCTAACCATATCTTTCTCTTCATTTTTAAGGTTACCGAAGCCTTTATGTTTCCGGTGGGGATGAGCTTTGCGATGGTAACGGGCAATGACCGCGATTAGTGCTTTCTCATGTTCATCAAGATAATTGAAACTAATCTCATTAATCATCTTTTGGGAAACTTTATGGTGCTTTATCGGCGATGCCGCCAGACCTAAATCGTGCAGAAGGCAGGCCCCTCCCAGAAGAAAACGGGCATAATTGTCCAATTGATGACATTCTTGTAACTGGTCAAATATAGAAAAGGATAGCTTCCTTACCTGAAGACTGTGGGGAACATCAGGGGATAGCTCTTTCATCTTTTTCTCAAGCTCTTTATTTTTTTTCTCCATTCTTTGACCTTCCCCCTACTCCGGCAAGCACCTCAAGGTAATACCAATCCTTTTTTAACCTCCGGGTCGGTTTCCTCCCATAACTTTTGGTATTCCCGATAAAAGAAATTCCAGCGGGAGGGATTTATATCTTTACAGATAGGAACAAACTCCTCAAGCGTTGATTTCCAGCGAGCCCTTTGTTTCTTTTTGTTCTTTGAGCTAAGATGCCTGAGAGAATCAAGTCTATCGGCCAGCTTTATCATCTTTGTCGACTCACCACCACTTTTTATCTTTTGAAGATAAACATCCATACTCTTGATTTCCCTATCTTCTTTGGTTAAATTCCAGACCAGCGAAGCCACCCTCTTGCCAAAATCCTTCTCTATCTTTTCCCGGGTAGCTACAGTACCCTTTATCTCTAAGGTATCATGGAGTAGAGCGGCGGCAATAATATCCGGCTCGTTGACCTTAAGTTCCCCGGCCAGAATGATAGCCGTTCTCAGCGGGTGAACGATATGAATGTTCCTGGCATACAGGAGAGCATCTTTGATTTTGCTCTCCTCTTTTTTCTTTTTAATCTCTTTCAGTAAAAGCAGAAAGGCAGCCTGGAGGGCACTTCCATCATCAATATCAGGAAAGGTGGCAAAGTCCTTTTCATAAGAGAAGATAGCTTCCGATTGTTCTATAAATTCTTTATTGAATAAAAGTGCTCTCCTTTTATGCAACCGGTTGCTTGTTACCGCTTGCAGGCAGGTTAAATTCCTGTCTTTAAGTTTTTGGCCGTTCACCCTTTGGATAAGGACATCCAGGTCATGGATATCGCCCATTACCTGCTGCAGGGCATGCATATTATTTAGCCTAACTTCTGTAATCCAGGGGAAGACAGGCTGGAGAATTTCGGATGTATAACGGAGTTTTTTTAAAGAGATTCTCATGCGGTGGAAGGCATTAATGTTTCCACCCTCGGCGTCTTCTCTAAAGGAGAAGAAATTCCTAAAAAGAGTAGCCAGGACAATTTTTATCTGATACTCCAAATCCGTATCGGCAAGGGGGATGAGGATTTTTTTAATGTCCAGCCTTTTTAAAAAATCCAGCGAAAAAGACTCAACTACCCGGCGAACATTCTCCTCTTTCTGTTCAATGTCTTTATTTAACTTATTTAGGAATAACTTAATGAATTGGTTCTTCCTCTTGAAAACATCGTTTATAATCTCCACCTCTACATGAATATCCCGCAACTCTCCCAGGGGGTTCATAATGGTCTTTGGTCTTTGGTAGAGTGATTTTTTTACCTTTATCCGGGGAAGCAGGCGCAAGAGTAAGAATACCGCCTGGAGTCTTCTTATGGAAACTCTCAAGTCATGAAGAGTATCGGCATTTATCTCCTTTTTTGCTCTCTCAAGTTCCTTCTTAAATCTGGCTTCCCTTTTCTGAAAGGATTCCTCAATAACCTTCAAGCCCCCATTCACCATTTCTCCACTATCCTCCGGAGGTTAGATATAAGCACCGTCATTCTTTTTATATCCCTGAACCTTCCCTTCTCTGGTTGGACCTTAAGATTCCTCAATCTTCTTTGCATAATACGGATATCTTTAAGCCAGCCTTCCTTTTCCCCGGATTCGTGCTCTGAGATTGCCGAGACAATGGATTCAATCTGAGCCTGTCTCTTAATCAGATGGGCGGAGACCGTCTCTTCCATTAAAGAGCGCAGATATTTCAATTCAGCCTGGACGGAAACGGCGACTTTGGGTAGCTCGTTTGCCCGGGGTCTCTCATCTCTTACCATTGGCAATATAATCCTCTATATGCAACTTTAGTTCATCGGACACACAGCGACTGGAGCGATTGGCATTTATAGTGATAAAGTTATATCTGGCCGCCAGACGCTCATACTCCTTCTGCATCAATCTCTGGTACTTCTTAAAGCTGGTGAATATTTCCGAGGAGAGCCTCATATCCATCCCGGACTCCCACCAGTCAAAACGGGTATATTTTTGCAGGTTTCTTTCTGTCAGGATATTAAGGGTTACCTTAAGATGGAAGACGAGGTCGGGAACAAGAGCAACCTCACATATATTTTCTACCCATCCGGGGAGAAGACCGCGAACGGTACTGCGGGCGATAAGAGTATAGATATATCTATCGGCAAGTATAACGCATCCGGCTTTCAAATTGGGGATAATAATATTTTCTAACTGGTCAAAGAAATCAGTAATATAAAAAAGAGTGAAAGTTCGTTCATCAAGGGTATTCCCCTTTTTTGCCTGCTCTATTTCCCGACTGAGAAGAGTGGAACGCCTTAACCCTACATTTATGGTGGAATATCCCTTTGCTTCCAGCCAATCGGTCAAGATTTTAATGTAGGTGGAACGTCCTGAACCATCCGGGCCCTCAATAACAAAAAGATACCCTTTCAAGTCTTCTATCTTCACTCCCGGGAGAGATTTCCCGAAAAATTCAAAAGGTTTTTTTCTCATCTTTTACTTCTTTGGTGAAAAGAAGGAAGGTCAATTTTTTCTTTGACGATCTTTCTTGCCATTTCCTGTTGTTCATTTATAGGTAAAGAAGCATCAATTATTTCAAAGTCATTCTCTCCGGCGATCCTCTCATATTCCTGAAATACCCTCTCCTGGAAAAGTCCAAAACTTTCCTCTATATCATCGGATAGGCCCATATCCATCCCGGCTTCAAAATATTTCAGTTTTGCCCTTCCGCTCAGAATTCTCCTGACTGCTGTTTCCAGAGGAACACGGCAGTAGAACGAAATATGAGGCTTAATGGCGAAAGAATAAAGATTTCTCACCCATTCCCGGTCACATCCTCTAACCACATCCCGGGCAAAGGCGGTGTAGGCATATCTATCACAGATGACAACAAAGCCTGCCTGCAAGAGCGGATAAATCTCCCGCACATATCGGGTAGTAAAATCTGCAGAGTGAACAAGACTAAAGGTGGTGGGAGTCAGAAGTCTTTTCTTCTTTCCCCTCCTGGTGGCACTTTTTACCATTGGAGATGAGTTCCATTCACTTAAGAAAACCTTGATTTTTTGTGATTCCAGGAACCGCTTGAGTAAGAAGTTTTGGGTGGACTTGCCGGCCCCATCCAATCCCTCAAAGACAATCAACCTTCCTTTTATGTCTTTATTATCCTGCATTAGCTGATTTAACAACTCCTTCCCTATTTAATTCAAGGCATTAGCCTACCCGAAAAATTCATTTCAACCCAAAAATTTCTGCTTTTTTAGCCCCCACCCGCTTGACAAATCAGCCATTTTGTGGTATAATCTGGTATGTGGATAGGCAATCAAGGAGGTGAACCATGGAGACTCTGCCCTCTCTACTGCTCAGGCGCCGCAACC
>JAJOKU010000137.1 GCA_021129695.1 candidate division NPL-UPA2 bacterium | reverse complement strand
AAGCTCTTCCGTCGGAGAGCCAGATGAAAACTGGCGAAGTGCGGAAGTTGGGTTGGAAAAGGAAAAGGAGGAAGAAATCACCAGACCAATACTGGAATCGGCTGACCTGGGGACATTTCGCCAGGGAATAATCTTAGCTGAGATTCTCGGTCCTCCCCGGGCGCAGCGGCCATTGTAGCACACCAAGTATTGGTTGGGAGTTACCTGGAAGCTTTTTTCTCTGCTTGCCGCAGGGTTTTGACCCGGGCTTCTTTGTCTTTAATGTCTTTTTCTATTTTCTTTATCTCCTGAGACAGCTTCTTCACTGAGGGTTGATCTATCTTCCTCTCAATGCCTAACTTATAGGCCTTGGCTCCCAATTCCTTGAACTTCTCTTCCCTCTTCCTCTTCAGCCCAACGATTTCCAATCTGAGCTTCCCTGCCCTGGAGACTTTAACTACTTCTTCCTCTCCTCGCTTATAAATTTCGACTGCTTCGTCGCCTAAGGTCTTCAATCCCTTTACTGCCCGGTCCCAGAATTTCTTGACCTCCTCAGTGGTAAAGAACACCTCGGGGTGCTCTTTCTTTTCCTTAGCCATCTCCTTCACCCCCTTTTCAGTTGCTAGCCTTCTTCAACTGCTAGATAAAATACCTGCTCTGTGCCTTCCTCATCAGTAGTGGTATTAACGCCTAAGGACTTTAGGAGCTTCAGGGATTCAAGGAGAGGACATAGGGAGCCTTCGATCTTTTTCTTTAGATTTTTTACTTTCCTCTCCTTCTCTTCCAGCCTTTTCTGGCAAGCTTCTAACTTCTTTTCTCTCTCATCCGGGGTCTCAAATTCCCCAGCCTCTATCCTTTTCTTCTCTCCTCTTATCCCGCTTAACTGCATCTCCTGCATAGAGACGGCCCCCAGTCAGCTATCTCCCGGATAAGGGATAAACTTTTCTCCACATTAAGGTAACATAGACTACTCGGCCTCTCTGTAAAGATGGACTGAACTCGCTTGAAATTTGCATCCTGGCTCAGGGAATCTTCCTCCCCATTCCTGGTATCGATTGTTTTCTTTATGGCTGAGGTGCTGGTGCCAATGATGAGGAAATCTTCAAACAAGACGTAACCCGGCTTCAGGAAAGGAACCTGGAGGAAATTTATCTTCTCCCCATCGTATTCTTCTACGGCAAACTGAAAGGGCATCTTCTTCTCTTCACCTATCCTCTTCAGATTTTCTTTTATCCTGGTCAAGGTTTCCTTTGCCTTAGCTTCATCCTTCACCTCAATCATCAGAAAATAGCTGGGCACAGGGAACATTCCCCCTGAGCTCAATTCGGAAAGGGCACAGGCAAACTCCTCTCCCATCCAGGAGAGAATATCGCTCCGAAGATTAAGCTCCCATTTAGATTCAAGGGTCTCGATTCCCTTCGAGATGAGCTCAGCCGACTCTGGATTCTGTTTCTCTAAAGCCTTCTGCAAATATTTCCAGTAAGTGTTTATATCAAAAGTGAAACCACCATAGACGAGCGACCCCTTTGGAATGTAGCTAAGGCTCCTTAGCTCGCTCGGTTTATGAGAATACATCTCCTGCAATTCCCTATCCGCCTTCTCCTTATTCAGGAGGAAGTAGGACTTGACCCGCAGTCCATCATCGAACCAGCTCACCACTCCTGCCGCCTTAAATGGTTCAAAGGAGGAGATAAAGCTGGATTCTGCCCTCTTGCCTGGCAACTTCTCTTCCAAAATCCCTTCCATCTTCTCTTCAGGATAGGCAGTTAGCGCTCTTTCTATATCAATATAGAACAGTCCCGCCCTCTTCTCGGGAAGTTTGGAGCTGATTTTGCCAAAGTTCTCACTTCTGGCCAAAGATTTCTGGCTCTGCCCCTGGTAGAGGTTGATTACTTCCTCAAGGAAATTCCCCCTGCCTACCTCTAAGGCCAGCCAGTCACCCAGGAAAGCATAACTTAATTGGGGAAGGTCTGGTGATGTCTTTATCCTAACAATTTCAACTCCCCGGTAATCTGCGAAGGCAAGCTGCTGAGATTGAGATAATTTATCCTGCAACTTGACCAGGAGCGACGCCACCTTAGTCTTCACCCCTACCTTAGTTAAGAGGAGCCCTCCTGGCTTTAAATCTCCCTCCTCGGGGGGAGGAGGGCTAAGGCTACCTCCTGACCAAAGAGCTCCATGATATTCTCCTCAGTTAGGGGGATTCCACACTTAGCCTCAAACTCCCCCTGAAGCTCCCTTAGTTTAGGCTCTAATTCCCTCCATCCTTCTGATGATATCAATTCTTTCCAGAAACCCGATGCCTTGAACTTGTCCCAGCTCCCCGCTATCCCCTTCTGCGAGATATAGGCAATGGTCTCCTCAGGGAAAAAACTTTCTAACACCTCAACCTCCACCTTCCTCACTTTAAGAAATAGCGCCGCCCCAACTCCACCCAAGACAATAATAGCCAAAATTATCACTAAGGTCTTCTTCATCTTCCTCCCTCCCTATTATTTGCCACCCGCTGCAGCGGCCAGAACATTTCCTCACTCTGATTGACTTAATCATTCCAGCTTGGATTTTATCTCCTCAATTCTTTGCCCGGCCTTTTTGGCCTGTTCACTCTCAGGATATTTATTTATTACCTTCCGATAATACTCAATCGCGTCAGTGTACATCCCGGCATTAGCGAAATTGCCTGCTAACTGAAGCCAGGAGTTAGCTTCGCTCTCTTCCCTCCTCTTCCTGATCTCTTCTAACTCCCTCTCTGTGAGGACTCTCTTGGGTGGTTTTACCTCCTTAGGAACGGGGAGAGACGGACCCGGCGGCTTTGGCTGCTGGACCCTTTCCAACAGGGCTTCCTCCCCCTTTTTAACCAGGGGGGGCCGGTTTTGCTACCGGCTTAGCCTGAACAGTAAGCTTTCCCTCTTCCACTTGAAGGTCTCGAGCTCCTGGAGGGAACTTAGGTAGAGGGATCCCCTCTCCCTTCTCCAGCTGTTTCAGGATACCAGGGAGCATACGTGGCAACATTGGCATCTTACCAACGGCAGCTCTATCTGGAGACAAACTCAGTCTGCCATCTATGAGGAGAGGTTTCCCGGATAGTGAGATATATATGGATTTGCCCCTTAACTTCATAAGGATGATACACTTTAACTGGTTTTTCTTCAGTCTGATTCGGACCTTATCTATCACTATCTTCCCGCTTTGCTCGCTCTGTTTTATATCCTCGGCTATCTGAGAATTTATCCCCTCTTCTGTGGCTTCCAGTTTGAATGGCTTCCCTCTCAAGATAGCCTTTTCCATGGCGGTCAGATTCGCCCTGAATCTCTTAGCCGCTTCGGCAGAAATGGCTAAGGGCTCCATCTGCGGTTTCTGGAGCATAAGGATGACAACAACGGCCAGGAGGCCAAGGACGATGAGACGGAAAACTATCCTGCCTACCCTCTTCTGTGGTTTTGCCCGCCCTTTTGGAGACTGGGGCATAGTCCCAGGAGCCTGCAGCAGTTTGGCTCCGCACTTATAGCAGAGAAGTTTCCCCCTAAATTGTCAGTTCCACACTTTGGACAGATCATATTTGCATCTCCTTTACCTTGCGATATCATCCTCCCAACAAGCCCGCATGTGGCGGGAATCGAACCCCAGCTAAATTTTTAGCTCTTCTTCTCTTCCTTCCTTCTCCTGACCTTTTCTTTCTTCTCCCGCCTCTCCACTAACTCAACTAAGACTAAAGGGGCGGCATCGCCCGGACGGGGAGGAAGCCTGCGTAGGCGTGTATATCCACTTTTCCTTTCCGTCAAACGAGGGGCAATGTCATTGAAGAGTTTGGAGATGAGCTCCTTATCTCTTATCACCCGATTGACCTGCCGCCTGGCGCTGAGATCCCCTCTCCTGGCTAGGCCCATCAGCCTATCGGCCAGAGAGGTGAGTTCCTTCCCCTTGGCCTCTGTCGTCTTTATCCGCTCATGCTCAAAGAGGGCTTTAACTAAATTATTCAATAGAGCCTCTCGGTGGCTCCTCGTTCGCCCTAATTTCCGACCTTGTTTTCGATGTCTCATAATGTTAAAGGTAAAATTCAAAACTACAACTTAAAATTCTTATTGCCTTGAACTTTTGACTTTTGACTTTTCATTCGGGTAGCTTCATTCCAAAGGACAGCCCCATCTCAGCTAACATTTCTTTTACCTCGGACAGGGACTTCTTCCCAAAATTGGGATACTTTAACATCTCAGCTTCGGTCTTTTGAACCAGTTGTTCAATGGTCTCAATCTTAGCTGCCTTAAAACAATTGGCTGCCCGTACCGATAGCTCCAATTCGGATATATTCATTTTTAGGTATTCCCGTCGTTTCTTCTCCTCTTCGCTCAGTTCCTCCACCTCCTTCTCGATTTCCTCCTCGGGAGAAACGAATATAGTGAAATGTTTCTTCAGAATTTCAGCCGCCTTCCCAACTGCTTCCTGAGGAGAGATGCTGCCATCGGTCCAGACCTCTAAAATCAGTCTATCGTAATCGGTCTCCTGGCCCACCCGGGTATTCTCCACATTGTAGCTTACCCTCCTTACTGGACTGAACATGGAATCGACTGGAATGACCCCAATGGGTTGATCTTCCTTCTTATTCTTCTCGGCTGAGACATATCCTTTCCCTATGCTGACTTCTATCTCCATCCCTAACTCTGCTCCTTTATTCAGGCTGACAATGTGGAGATTGGGATTTAGGATTTCTACTTGACTGTCCTTAATGATATCCGCCGCCCTAACTTCCCTCTCCCCTTTGGTTTTAATCCAGAGAGTTCTTGGCTCCCGGCCATGAAGCCTGATAAGAAGCTGCTTCAGATTGAGGATTATTTCGGTAACGTCCTCTCTCACCCCGGGGATGGTGGAGAACTCATGTAGAACACCTTCTATCCTCACCGAGGTGACCGCTGCTCCTTCCAGGGAGGAGAGGAGAACGCGGCGCAGACTATTCCCAACCGTCACTCCATAACCTCGCTCAAGGGGCTCGGCAATAAGCTTTCCATAGATAGGGCTTTGAGTCTCCTCATCCCAGGTCAACTTCTTAGGAAACTCCAGTCCTCTCCACTTTGGACTCATTCTCTACCTCCATAAAATTTTTGGGAATTGTCCATAAAGTGACATTAGTATATAATGATCACTATGGACATTC
>JAJOKU010000001.1 GCA_021129695.1 candidate division NPL-UPA2 bacterium | reverse complement strand
TTTGTAATTGAAAGGGTTACATTTCTGACATCTAAAAATAATGCGTAACTCGTGAATAGGACTTGATGTAATATGAAATCAAAAGAGAGTTTCATTATATTTTTGAAAGGGCTATTCATGGGAACAGCAGGTATAATACCTGGTATTTCCGGCGGAACAATTGCGCTGATTACCGGCATTTATGAAAGATTGCTTCATTCGCTCAGTAAAATAAATTTTAAATTTATTTCATATTTTCTGAAAGGCGACTTCAATAGAGCAAATAAAAATATCAGGAATATAGATTTTGAGTTGTTCATTCCCTTACTTACCGGTATTGGCTTAGCGCTTTTATTCATCTCTAATATAATACGTTTTTTCCTGCAAAACTTTACTGCTGTTACTTATGCCTTCTTCTTCGGTTTAATACTATCGGCAGGAGTTTTACTCTACAAAAAGGCAGGAGGTTTATCGGTCAAAAATACATTGTTCTTGATTATGGGATTTTTATTTGCTTTTTTATTCGTAGGGTTAGCCGGGCTACAAATTGGACATTCTTTACCCATTATTTTTCTCTCTGGTATCATAGCTATATGTGCAATGATACTACCCGGAATTTCTGGCGCATTCATATTGCTTTTTTTGAACCAGTATGAATATATGCTCTTTGTGCTGGGGAACTTACGGTTCCTGGAAATGTTCACATTTGGTTTCGGTGCCTTAATTGGTATTTTATCTTTTTCCAGAGTCGTAAATTATGTATTGAATAGACATAAATCCCTTACTATGTTTTTTCTTATTGGTTTGATGTTGGGTGCGTTACGGCTTCCCTATCAAAATATCGCAGGCGCTATGGATTCGATTTTTCCTGTTTTGATTTCAGCCATGCTTGGTTTTTCTATGACCTTTATTTTGGAGAATCGATTCAGAAAACTTGTTTTGGTAAAAAAGATGGTGAATCTGAAACGTACCAAAGAGAGCAACCCAACCGAGGCAATTCTTGCTGATGCAGATTTTGCGGAAAGTCTTTTGGGAACTATTTCGAAAGTTAAGTCTGGCAAGGTGAAATGGTCTGAGTATAGAAAGGAAATAAAAAAAAGATGCAAATAGGAGTGATTGGATCCAGCCAGTGTTCTCCTGAAATAGCCGGGATGGCTGAGAAGGTGGGGGAAGAAATTGCTAAGGCTGGGGCAGCCCTGGTCTGCGGCGGTCTGGGAGGAGTAATGTCTGCGGCTGCCCGGGGAGCAAAGAGGGCGGGAGGTAAAACAATTGGAATACTGCCCGGATTTAGTAAAGAGGAAGCCAATAGATACATAGATGTCTTCATCGTCACTGGATTGAGCCAGGCCCGTAACCTGATTGTGGTCAGGTCCTCAGATGCAGTAGTTGCTGTGGAAGGCGGGTTTGGCACTCTCTCTGAAATTGCTCTTGCCTTGAATATAGGTGTCCCGGTAATTGGGTTGAACACCTGGGAGCTGGAGAAAGCAGGAGAGAAGGACGAGAACAGGAACAGGAAGATAATCAGGGTTACAACTCCTGAAGAAGCAGTGAGGAAAGCTATTAAAACTGCTGAAGAAAACATAAAATAAATGGTCGCTGTCCCTATTAAAGCTGCTCATGGAAGATAAAGAGAAATCCTTACCGGCCATCCCTGAGGAGAGGGAGATCGTTGCCCAGAAGGGAACGGTCTGCCCTAATTGCCAGGTTGTCTTCAATCGCGAGAAGGTATTCTGTCCCAAATGTGGTTTGAAGGCTGGCGATGAGGCATATCTTCCCACAGATACATTCATCTCACCGGTGGAGAGGGGAGTGGCCGCTCGGGGAGCAGGAATCCTTCCCCTGGTCAGCCTATTCCTGGGCATCTTTGGTCCCTTGGTTCTTGGCATCGGTTGGATAGGGGCCATCGTGTTAGGCTTTATGTCCTTGTCCATTATCCGAAGGAGGGGGGGATTTGCCCGGGATAGACGAATGGCCCTGTGGGGGATTGGCCTTGGCTTCTTCTGGCCAGCGGCTATCAGTTTAGCCCTCCTTCTCTTCTCTTACCGATTGGTTATCCAGAGAAATATATCGGCTAATGAGGCTTCGGCTATCAACCAGTTGAGGAATATCGCCGTTACTCAGAGATTTGTTAAATCAGCCTTTCTCTTCGATCGAGACGGGGATGGAGAGAGTGAATACGCAGGACTTTCGGATTTAGCCAAAGCAGGTTTTCCTTATTTCGACCCCAAATTGGCTTCTGGGAAAAAGAGAGGTTATCTATTCAGAATAGATCGAGCAACTGAGGAAGGGTTCTTAGCCCAGGCCATTCCCTCCATTTACGGGATGACGGGAAGGAGGACTTTCTACATTGACGATATTGGTATCTTAAGGGGAGGTGACATCGGTGGGAAAGGCATCTTGGAGGCGGAGGTGATACTGCCAAAGATATTTCCAAGGCCCATATTTGAGGAATTCGATGATGAGATTGCTGGTGACCTTCTCCAGGAAGCCAAGCGCCAGGCTCGGGAGCGTCACTTCCAGAAGGCTAAAAAAATATTGGAGGAGATAAGGAATAACTACTATCTTTCCCCTGCCTCCAAGGAAGTCGATTCGGTCATTGAAAGCATAACCATCTATATGGCCGAAGACATGTCCAAGGAGGATTACCAGATGGCAAAGCTCCTGGTAGGGGAGGGCTCATATAGGCAAGCCCTGTCGAAATTAAGAGCTATTGAGAGGCAGTTCCCGAAAAGCAGTATTATCCCGGAGGTGAAGACCAAGATATTAAAGGTAGAGAAACGGTTGGCTGAAAGCCTGGAGGAGGAAGCTAAGGAACTGTTTGCTCGTGGCCAAAGTTTCGAGCTGGAAGGCAGGTATGAGGAAGCTTTAAAAAATTATAAGAAGATTGCGGAGGAACTGAGCTCCACCTCCTACTTCGAGAAAGTCAAGCCCCTAATTCAGAGAGCCATGAAGAGGATTGAGGAAGGCAGGGCAGAAGCTCTCTTTGCCCGACTTAAGCCTTTGAATCCAGAGAAGGACTGGAACGAAATCCTGAGGATTATCAGTCTCCTACAGACAAGTTATGGGAAGACCGATTTAGTTAAGAATCAGAAATCCCGCTTAGCCCTTCTTCAATCTAAATCCACTGGTCAGAAATATAAGAAAAAGGCCTTAGATGAATTCAGGGAGGGGCACTACCAGATTGCCATTCAGTTCATAGAGGAGGCCCTTAAGGCCGATGCTACATTGAATGAAGAGCTGAGGAAACCTCTTCAGGTCAGCCATCTTAGATTAGGAGATAGCTATTTCTCAAGTCATAACTATGAGAAGGCGATAGCTCATTATGAGCATTATTTAAGGTTGGAGCCGGGAGGAGTCGAGCTTGACTACGATAAATACTGGGAAGCCTACTATCAATTAGGCATCTTAGAGTACAGCCGGGGGAACTTAGGAAAGGCTAAGGAGCATCTCCTTAAAGTAAGAGAACATTTCCGGAAGAGGCCACAGCTTCACTATTTTCTGGGCAGCATCTCAGCTAAGGAAAAGAACTATCAGGAAGCCATTGGCCATCTCCAGGCAGCCCTCAGATTGGACCAGGGCAACAAGAAATTCCTCCGTAAGATCGGGCTTTGTCAACTGGCCATCGCCTTGAGATTAGAGGAGCAGTTATTCAAACTTCTGGAAGAAGGTCAATCCTTCAAGCGGGGGAGGGATTTCCTGGACGCCGCAGCTGACATGGTAAATGGGATGAAGGCTAAGGCAGTGGAGTTAGAGCTGCGGGCAAGGCCGAGGATATTACCAGGCAGAAGGGAGTTGACACCCGAGCAGATAAGAGTCAAGAGACTGGCTCCCATGGAGAGGAAGAGATATTTAGCTCAGGAAAGGAAGAAGAGTCACAAATTAGAGGATAATCTACGAAAGAACAGATCCAATAGGGTTGAGATAGTATCTAAAATGGAGAAGATATATGAGAAGATGGTGGAGGCAAAGAGGAATCTGAGACAAAGTGGCGGACGGGGGGACCATCTCTTAGAGAGGATTATTAGCCTCTCCCGGCGAAAGGCGAAGCTTTTCGGCCAGGGCAAGGAAAAACTGGAACTGGGGCTTAGTCAAGAGTGCTTTATCGAGAGGAGAGCCTTCTCTGCCCTGGAGGAATCCCTCAATGCCTTTGAGTCGAGGAGGTCAATATCAGTGAGTGAGATAGAGAGAATATATAATTCTATCTCCATGGCCCAAAGCAGAGATAATTTAGAAACGGGTGAGAAGCTCTTAAGGAAGGCAGGGGAGATAAAGATTCCAGTTGAAGTGTATCTTTCCACCCTTGATTGAACCAATGAGATTTGCCTTATTTGCCGATATCCATGGAAACTTAGAGGCTTTTCGGGCAGTGCTCGGGACTCTTCAGAATGGGAGGATCGACCGCCACATCTGCGTCGGCGACATCGTTGGTTATGGAGCTAATCCTGGTGAGTGCATCAAGTTGGTTAAGGATTTAGATTGTCTTGCCGTAGCTGGCAATCATGACTGGGCGGCAGTTGACCTTGCCAGCATAGACTATTTCAATCCATATGCTAAGGAAGCTGTTCTCTGGACCCGCAGCCAGCTCAGCCAGGAGGATCGAGATTTCCTGAAGGGTTTAGAACTGGTTCGTGAGCCTCACGGTTTCACCATCGTCCATGCTACTCTGAAGGCACCGGAGGAGTGGAACTATATCTTCTCTGCTTCTGATGCCCATGAAAACTTCCAGCTCCTTTCTAACTGCCTTCTCTTCGTGGGCCATTCCCATGTTCCCATTATCTTTGAGGAAAATGGTGGCTATCGTTACCATTTTGGCCGGAAGGTTAACCTCAAAGAGGGGCAAAAGTATATCATCAATATCGGTAGCGTCGGTCAGCCCCGGGATGGAGACCCCAGAGCTTCGTTTTTCATCTATGATACAGAGTCTCGTCAAGTGGAGCTCCGCCGAGTAGAGTATAATGTAGATGAGGCGATGAGGAAAATAGTGGAAGCTAATCTTCCGCCAGTTTTAGCCTGGCGCCTGCGGGAGGGAGAGTGAATTGAAAAGAAAAGAATCGCCATTAACAAAACAATCAAAATAGGACATTTCTATTTAGTTAAGAATAGGACATTTCTAAATAGTCTTGACAAGGTAATCAAGGCCATTGACAACTTCCACGCATGGTAGTAAAATGAAATGAACTTAGCGCACCTACAG
>JAJOKU010000042.1 GCA_021129695.1 candidate division NPL-UPA2 bacterium | reverse complement strand
TTTGGGTAAGCTAAGTGGTTGAATTAAATAGGGAAAGAGTTGTTAAATCAGCTAACGAAGAGAAAACAATAATTTCTAACGGTAGAAGGGGATGCACAGACCGAGTTAGAGGTTGCGCTATTACCTAAGTTCTGATATTAAATTGCCTCTGTGTTCTCTGCGGTTAAATTTAGGAGGAATAGTGGAACGACGAGTAGTGGTCACGGGAATGGGAGTTATCTCTCCCATTGGTAATGGGAAACAGGAATTCTGGAGCTCCCTCACCCAGGGGCGCAGCGGGATAGGCCGACTTACCCTTTTTGATGCCACTGGTTATGACAGCCAGATCGCTGGCCAGGTCAATAATTTTGATGCATCGGGGCGCCTCGGCAAAAAAGAAGCCAGGCGGATGGACCGCTTTACCCAGTTTGCTGTGGTAGCCGCCTTAGATGCTGTCCAAGATGCTAAATTAGACCTCAGTCAGGAGAATTTAGACAGGATTGGAGTGCTGGTTGGTTCTGGAATTGGGGGACTATCAACCATTGAAAGGGAGCACTCTATCTTACTAAAAAAAGGTCCCTCCAGAATCTCCCCTCTCTTTATTCCCGTGCTCATCGTTGATATGGCTTCTGGACAGATTGCTATAAGGTTAGGAGCAAAAGGTCCCAATTCCTGTGTGGCTACTGCCTGTGCCTCGGCATCCCATGCTATTGGCGATTCCTATAGAATAATTCAGCGAGGGGAGGCTGAGGTGATGATTAGTGGAGGAGCAGAAGCGGCTGTTACTCCACTTGGGGTAGGTGGCTTTTGTGCCATGAAAGCCCTTTCCACCCGAAATGATGAGCCGGAGAAGGCCAGCCGTCCCTTTGATAAGATGAGAGATGGTTTCGTAATCGCGGAAGGGGCGGGAATCGTCATTTTAGAAGACTTAGAGCATGCCCTCAGGCGGTCTGCTCACATTTATGGAGAACTAGTTGGCTATGGAATGAGTGGCGATGCCTATCATATCACTGCTCCAGCTCCTGAGGGTGAGGGAGCCGCCAGGGCTATGCAGTGGGCTCTTAAGGATGCCAACCTCGAGCCAGAAACAGTTGATTACATCAATGCTCACGGAACCTCTACTCAGCTCAATGACAAGTTTGAAACCATGGCCATAAAGACAGTTTTAGGGGAACATGCTAAGAAAGTAGCGGTGAGCTCTACCAAGTCCATGACCGGCCATCTCTTAGGAGCCGCCGGAGGAGTAGAACTAATTGCCTGTCTTTTAGTTATGGAAAGAGACGTTATCCCACCTACCATAAATTATGAATATTCCGACCCTGAATGTGACCTGGATTATGTTCCAAATGAGGCCCGACATCAAGAGGTAAATGTGGTTATGTCTAACTCCCTGGGATTCGGCGGACACAATGCTACCCTTGTGGTGAGGAGGTATCAGCAATAGTTGTGGGATAAGGAGCGAGAGAAAGAACTTTTTGAGTGCCAGCGGAGAATTGGCTGCCTCTTCCAGAATTTAGCCCTGCTCAATGAAGCCCTAACCCATAGGTCATTCTCTTACGAAAAAGGAGAAGATTTCAAGGATAACCAGCGACTTGAGTTCTTAGGCGATGCTCTCCTGGGAATGCTCGTGAGCGAGGACCTTTATAACCGATTTCCCCATTGCGCCGAAGGGGAACTATCCAAGCTGAAAGCGGCGGTGGTCAGTAGGTCGGCCCTGGCCAGGAAGGGAAGAAGCCTTAACTTAGGGGATTTCCTCCTCTTAGGGAAAGGGGAGGAGGCAAGTGGTGGAAGGAATAGAGCCTCCAATTTAGCCGATACCTTTGAGGCGATAATTGGGTCTATCTACCTGGATAGGGGGTTAAATGCCTGCAGGCAGTTTGTCCTCAGTCAGCTAAGCGAGAAGATTAAAGAGGCCAGTCTAAATAAAGAGGGCGGTGACTATAAAAGCGCTCTTCAGGAATATGCCCAAGCTAAGTTCAGACAGGCACCGGTCTATCAGGTTACTTCCACTCAAGGTCCGGATCACCGGAGAATATTCCAGGTTGCCGTCAGTCTAAAAGGAAAGCTCTACGGAAGAGGTAAGGGCCGGAGCAAAAAGGTGGCTGAACAGGAAGCGGCCAGGCGAGCTCTGAAGAAATTGAAAAGTTATTGAGGGGATTAAAATGGACTTTAATTTGACCGAGGAACAGGAAGCCATACTTAAGGAAGTGAGGGAAATCTGCCGCAAGCACTTTCAGCCTCGCTCGGCTGAGATTAACGAGAAGGGCGAGTTTCCCTGGGACAATGTTAATGTCCTGGCTCAATCTGACCTCTTAGGAGTGACTATTCCGGAAGAGTACGGTGGCTTAGGAATGGATTATTCTACCTGGACTTTGATTGGAGAAGAATTATCCAGGGCCTGCACTACTACTGGCTCCATTTATGGCGCCAATTTGCTGTGTGTCTATCCCATCCTTATGTTTGGAAATGAGGAGCAGAAGCGAAAATTCCTTCCTCCTTTAGCTAAGGGGGAAGCATTAGGAGCTTTCGCATTAACCGAGCCAGAGGCGGGCTCGGATGCCGGAAATGTTCAGACGACAGCAATTCTTGATGGTAATGACTATGTCCTTAACGGGACAAAGATATTCATTAGCAATGGGGGGGTAGCTAAAATCTATATCATCATTGCTAACGCCAAGCCAGGAAAGGGAGTGAGGGGTTTAAGTGCCTTTATTGTGGAGAAGGATACGCCTGGATTCACCTTTGGCCAGGAATTTGATAAGATGGCCTATCCCGCGCTTGCCAATCGAGAGCTTATCTTCCAGGACTGCCGGGTGCCCAGGGAGAGCCTCTTGCTTGGCGAAGGGAAAGGATTCCGGATAGCTATGAAGACCCTGGATGTAGGAAGAATTGGCATGGGAATTGGGGCAGTGGGATTGGCTCAGACGGCCTATGAGGCGGCAGTGAAGTATGCCAGGGAGAGGGTTCAGTTTGGAAAACCAATCTCCAGCTTCCAGGCCATTCAGTTTGCTCTTGCTGATATGGCTACTGAGATAGAAGCCGCCCGCCTCTTAGTTCTCAAGGCGGCTTTTCTGCGGGACAGAGAAGAGAAATTCGAAAAGTTAGCCGCTATGGGTAAGGTCTATGCCTCCGAGGTCTGCATGCGGGTGACCACCAAAGCCGTCCAGATTCACGGTGGCTATGGCTATACAAAAGACTATCCAGTGGAGAGATACATGCGGGAGGCAAAGCTATTTGAGATTGTGGAGGGAACGAGCGAAATCCAGAGAAGCGTCATCGCCAATTACCTGTTAAAAGAATAGGTCTTTATTTTTTCACCTCTATCCTTCTGGCGAGACAGAGATTCAGGGTGTTACTCAACCTGAGGCTCACCCCTACCCCATATTCATTACTGTCTCCCTAGCTATCTGCGACCATTCCCCCAACCGCTGCGGTTCATGGCGCACGGTACTAATGTCCTTCATTATCACTTCTATTACACACCCTTTTGCCTTCTCCAGGGCCGATTCCAGGTCCTTTCGGGCCTGGCCCGGATTCCATTTGTCCGTGGCAAAAATGGCCGGGTTTGGTTTGTGGGAGATTACATATTTATTCCCTATCTGTCGAGCCGCCTTTTCCATATCTGCATTAGGACTAATAGAGACCTTGCGCAGGTTAGGGATACTACTTATTATATCTATCTTATTGTGGAGAGGCTCACAGCAACCGTAGTAATTTAAACCGAACTGTTCTAACCAGCGCCTCTCATATTTTAAGGCGAATTCCTCATGCATCCGGGGCGAGACCTCAGAAAATATCTGGGCCGTGGCACAACCCCATTGGTCCTGGGTGCGCACCTGGCCGCGGTCAAAGTCGGCCGGCGGCAAATCGTGGGTGTAACCAAGCCCGCCTGAGCCTACACGATAATTGCCTTCTGTTAAGGAAAGTAGATTTAATTGGCGCCATTGTTCTAATCTGGATAGATAAGCATTGGTTAACCTGTCCATGGCCTGATGTACCAGTTCCGGGCGCAGGGCCAAATCCATTAAGGCCTGTTGGGGACTCCACCACCTAACCAGTTCATCCCAGGCATTAAACCCGCTATGCACAATCCCTATTTTTTCTATTTTTAGGATATCTCCAAAAATGTCCTTCAGTATCTGATAATTCCTTTCGCTGGATTCTTCATCGTGGGTTATTAGCGGCTCCCTTATCTTTTCCAGGTCTCTTTCATTATTAATCTGACCATGAAAGTGCCGGGAGATAATGCCTCCTTTTTCATCCTGGGGGATAATATCAGTGTCCTCGCTTATCCCAAAACCCGTATCTTTTATAACCAGAGGCGAATAAAACTTAGGCTCGATTACCATATCAGCCTGTATGTGGTTCCACTGGTATATTCTCCGGCGCAGTTGCTGTTCTACCTCGCGTAGAAATGGGTCTTTTGTCTTCAGGGCTAACTCCGCCTCTTTCTCCATCTCATGCCAGGGGATTCCATTAATCCAGACCAGGGGCCGTCCGGGCTTAAGACCATTAAGACGCTTCCATTCATCTATCCTCTGCTTATTTATCGGGTCAGCGGCAATCTCCGCCTGCCTTTCGGCCAGCTGCCGGAGAATAGACCGATCATTCCCGGAAATTTTACCAACATCATTTTCTGCCATTTTGCTCAATATCCCCTTTATTTTTCTACCTGTTATCCTCTCTGCCAGTTTGTCTTCAGATATTCAATATAGCGATCCATCATCTCAGGCGGCACATTGGCCGGAATATGGTTGCCTACCGCCCAGATAAGGCCTCTACATTTCCTGGCTAGTTCAAATGTTTTATCCATACTTGCTTTTACCACATCCCAAGTATACAGGGTCATGTCCCGGCAATCTACACAACTGCCTACCAGACAATGCGACTGTCCAAAACGTTCCGCCATAAATTCAAAATCATTCACCGGCTCAAATATGAACCCATCAGCACCAGCTTTAGCTATATCCTCAGCAAACATCATAAAGTTGCCGTCCGAACAAAAAAGCACCTTTTTGCCCGCGGCTTTAATCGGCTTCCCTAGCTCGGCATAACGAGGGATTATTACCTTACGATAAAATTCCGGATACATAAAGGGACCCTGGGTCCAGACAAAATCATCATGCAAGATAATAACCTCTACTGATGTTTGGGCCCAAGCTTTCATATGAAATAAGGTCCGCTGGAAGAACCTGTCAAATACCTGTTCCATTTTGTTCTGAT
>JAJOKU010000152.1 GCA_021129695.1 candidate division NPL-UPA2 bacterium | reverse complement strand
AGGCAGTGCCGTTTCACAGGCAGTACTGCCTCCGCTTTTTTGCAGCACTTTAGTGTCGGCTGTATCGCGAAAGCGATTTTCCTGGTTTTACATTTTAATTTTTGATTTTCTGAGTATATTGCCTGGCAACAGCCAAGACTCTTTTCTCTACTTCCTCGATACTGCCCTTAATCAGACAGCCGGAGGCGCCTCGATGTCCTCCCCCCCCAAAGTGCTCGGCTAAACTGGCAACATTTAGCTCTCCTTTAGACCGAAAGCTTACTTTAACTTTACTGTCTTCCCGGTCTCGAAACAGCAGTGCCAATTTCACCCCTTGTATGGAACTGATGCAGTCAATGAATCCATTCGTCTCCTCAGGGCTGGACTGAGATTGCTGATACATCTCCCTGGTCAACCGGAACCAAGCTATCGAGCCATCGCAGGTGCGCTCTAAGGTACCTAAAGCTAACCCCAGAAGTTTCTGTCGGGAAAAAGAGTCAACCCGATATACTTTCTCAGCCAGAAGTGATGGACTTACCCCTTCTTTTAAGAGACAAGCGGCTATCTGGTGTGTTTTAGGAGTGGTGTTAGCATATTGAAATGAGCCCGTGTCGGTTAGAATGGCTGTGTACAGAGAAACGGCTCTCTCTTTACCTACTGGATAACCCAGCGATTCGATCAAATCGAAAATCTGCTCCGCCACGGCACTGGCTTCTTCACCTATCAGGTTAATATCTCCAAATTTATCATTACTTATATGATGATCAATATTAATAATTAAATCTGTCTCCTTTACCAATTGGGCCACTTTTCCCACTCTCTCCAGATCACTACAATCGAGAACCAAACTCACTTGAGGGAAGTCCTCAGTTCGCAGTAGTTTGGAATTTATCCTATCGCTCTGTGGCAGGAAACAAAGGTTATTGGGAACGGGATCCTCATCGATAATCACCGCCCGCTTACCCATCTCTTTAAGTAGTGAGACCAGAGCTAACTGAGAGCCAACCGAATCCCCATCTGGATTAAGGTGAGAAGTGACCAGGAAAAAGTCATTATTCTTGAGAACCTGGATGATGTGTTCTATCTCATTCATTACTATCCCTGCCTATCTTTCTTAGAAGTTCCTCAATGTGGGCCCCTCCCTCAATGGATCTATCCCATTTAAAGACAATCTCTGGAGTATAACGCAATTTGATTCTCTTGCCCATCTGACTCCTGATAAATCCCGCCGCACTGCTCAGTCCCTTCAAAGCCTTCACCTTCTCCGATTCGTTCCCGTAGACGCTGATAAAGACCTTGGCGTGGCGAAGGTCCCCGCTCAACTCTACATCAGTGATGGTGATAAATCCGATGCGAGGGTCCTTAACCTCCTCCTGAATGATTCTGGACACTTCCTCCTTAATAGCCATCGCTACTCGCTCCACCCGCCGGGAGACCATAGCAAAACCTTTCTTAACACTTAAGGAGTTTCGGCAGTAGCCCTGAGCGGATTTTTTCTTGCCGCCGTGTCTTAAGAGGCTCTAAGCGGCAAGAAAGCCCTCGGAGGCACGCTCCCAAGAAAGACTGTATCTATCAGCAGTTCCATATTTCAAGTGGAGCGTGCCGAGAATGAGCGAGGGGCTACGCCGAAACTCAATTCCATTTCAGAGGAGTTCTATCTCATAATCTACCACTTCTACCGGGCCGGAGGATTCAATTAAATCAACTACCTTCGATAAAACCTGATTGGCATGGCTTCTGTCATTGCTCACCACTGCTATCCATAAGGTAGCTCTCTGCCACAAATCCTCTTCTCCCACCTCAGCCACAGAGACATTAAACCTGCCTTTCATCCTGTCCTTGAGGCTCCTCAGGACCCGCCGCTTGCCCTTAAGAGAATTGTTGCCCGGGATATGTAGATCTACCCTGAGGATGCCAACGACCATCCTTGCCCCGTTATTATTCATACCTTCCAGGCTACAGTTCTCTCTTCTGTTCCTCCAGCGTATAGGCTTCTATGATGTCCCCTGCCTGGATGTCATCAAAGTCAGCTAAGCTAATGCCGCATTCGTAGTTAGCCTCCACTTCCTTAATATCCTCCTTGAAGCGTCGCAGACTATTGATGCTTCCCTCGTAGACTGATTCTCCGTCCCGCAATACAGTCACTTTAGCATTTCTGACCATCCTCCCCTCAGTGACATAAGAGCCAGCCACCGCTCCCCTCTTGGAGATCCGAAAGACCTGGCGCACCTCGGCTCGACCCAGGATTACTCTCTTATATTCAGGTTCCAGTAGCCCCTCTAAGGCCTTCTTCACCTGAGAGGTAGCTTCATAAATAACATCATAGAAATGGATATCGACCTTCTCTTTCTCAGCTAACTCGGCTACCGCGGGCTCGGCTCTCGAATGGAATCCAATGACGATGGCATTAGAAGCCGAGGCCAGCATAACATCGGATTCGTTCACCGCTCCCACTCCCGCATGGATAACTTTTATCTTTATCTGGTCACTACTCAATTGCTGGAGAGAATCCGATAAAGCTTCCACTGAACCCTGGACATCGCCTTTGATGATGATGGGTAACTCCTTTAGCTTGCCTTTTTGGATCTCAGCATAGAGGTCATTGAGGGTGAGGTGCCTCACCCCTCTCAATTCCTTCTCCTTGTGAAGGAGCTGACGCTTGGAACTTATCTCTTTAACCTTCCTCTCATCACTGACTGCCTGAAACAGGTCGCCAGCCTGGGGAACTCCAGTGAGTCCCAATACCTCAACCGGAATAGAAGGGGTAGCTTCCTTTGTATTCTCCCCCTTATCGTTGATGAGGGCTCTCACCTTTCCTCCGAAAAGACCACAGATGAAATAGTCCCCCACCCTCAAGGTTCCCTTCTTCACCAAAACGGTGGCTACCGGACCTCTTCCCTTATCCAGTCTGGCTTCAATGACCGTTCCCTTGGCCGGCCGATTGGGATTGGCCCGCAGTTCCAGCATCTCCGCCTCTAAGATGAGCATCTCCAACAGATGCTCTAACCCTCGCCCTTCCGTAGCTGATACCTCGGCACAGATGGTCTTCCCCCCTAATTCTTCCGGGGTTAGACCATGTTCAGCCAATTGACGCTTTATCTTCATCGGATTGGCATTGGGTTTGTCTATCTTATTAATGGCCACCACCATGGGAACCCCGGCCGCCCTGGCGTGATCGATGGCCTCCACCGTCTGAGGCATGATTCCGTCATCGGCCGCTACCACCAGGACGACTACATCAGTAACCTGGGCTCCCCGGGCCCGCATAGCGGTGAAGGCTTCATGGCCAGGAGTATCTAAGAAGACCACCTTACCCTTGGGTAGCTCCACCTCATAAGCTCCGATATGCTGAGTGATCCTCCCTGCTTCCGACCGGACCACATCGGTCTCTCTGATTACATCCAGAAGGGTGGTCTTCCCGTGGTCCACATGTCCCATCACGGTGATGACCGGCGGGCGAGGACGAAGCTGGGAAGGCTCGTCCTCCACATCCTCACTGGCCAGGGCCGCCTCCATCTCCGGAAGAACCTTAGCCCGGTAACCATGTTCCTCAACTATTTCAATAATGACCTCCTTCTCTAATCTCTGATTGATGGAGGCGAAGATGCCCCTTTGTATTAATTTCTTAATAAGAATATTGGACTTCACGCCCAGCTTCCTGGCTAAGTCACCCACCGTAATCGATTCGTCGACGATAAGGGATGGCTTCTCTTTCTCCTCCTTAGCTTTCTTCTCGGCCAAAGATTCAGAAATAAGTTCGGCCTCTATCTCCTCCAGAGCACTGGGGGGCTTCTTTCCCTTAACCCCCAATTGCTTTAGTTCCTCGATGAGCTCACGGCTGGAGACACCAAGTTTTTTGGCTAACTGATGAATCCTTATCTTACCCATAAATCTTCCTCTTCTATTTCAAGATTTCCTTAGCCGCTACTATAATTTTCTCTGCCTTCTTCTTCCCAATCCCCGGCGCCTCGGTTAATTTTTTTATCTCTGCCCCAGCTAACTGCTTGAGGTCGTGGAAGCCAGCCTGGCTGAGAGCCTCAGCTAATCCCCTTCCCACTCCGGGAAGCTTGGTAAGACTGAGAACTGTCTTTTCCTTCTCTACTTGTGCTTCCGACTGTCCTCTTATGTTAATCCTCCAGCCAGTTAGTTTAGCCGCCAGGCGAACGTTCTGCCCCTTCTTTCCAATGGCCAGGGAGAGCTGCTCATCAGAGACAAGGATATCGCTTTGCCTCTCTGCTGAGTTTATCTTGATATCCATAATCTTAGCCGGGCTGAGGGCATTAGTGATGAAAGTAACTGGGTCCTCATCCCAGCGGACAATGTCTATTCTCTCTCCTCTAAGTTCTCTCATGATTGATTTTATCCGAGTCCCTCTCACTCCCACACAGGTGCCCACTGAATCAACATTTTCCATAGAGGTGGAAACAGCCACCTTAGAACGTTCCCCTGGCTCCCGGGCCACTGATTTTATCTCCACTGCGCCCTGATGAATCTCAGGCACTTCCAGTTCAAAGAGTTTCCTGACCAATCCCGGGTGAGTCCGAGAAAGGATGATCTGAGGTCCCCGGCTTGCCTTCCTCACTTCCAAAATGTAAGCTGTTATTCTATCACCTTGCCGAAAGTTTTCTCCTGGACAGCGCTCTCGTTGAGGCAGAAGTGCTTCCGTGTTCCCCAAATCGATGATGACATCCCCATGTTCAAATCTCTCCACCGCTCCCGTAGTTATCTCTCCTTGTTTCTCCTCATATTCTCGGTAAATATTATCTCTCTCCGCCTCCCGAATCTTCTGAATAATCACCTGTCTGGCCGTCTGGGCAGCGATGCGACCGAAATCCCGAGGAGTAACCTCCACCTCACATTCATCCCCCATCTTCAAATCAGGGTTTATCTGCCTGACCTCGGTTAATCCTATCTCCTCAGAGGGATGAGTGACTCTATCTACTACCTTTTTACTTGAGAATACCCCTATCTTTCCAGTGGTTCTATCGATAGAAACCCTTGCCTCAGGCATAGATTTGAAGGCCTTCTTAGAGGCAGAGAGTATGGCCGCCTCCACGGCCTCTATCAAAATCTCACGGTCTATTCCTCTCTCCCTTCCCATGCTGTCCAGGATACCCAACAGGTTCTCACTCATAGAAATTTCTCCTAACTAACCTGGATTACTTAAAGTAATCCACCTCCCTAGGAATCGCAAAGCGATTCCAGGGACTTTATCCCGGAAATTCTACGAATTTCTCGGGGCGAAGGGCCGCATAATTAAAACGCT
>JAJOKU010000160.1 GCA_021129695.1 candidate division NPL-UPA2 bacterium | reverse complement strand
CTTCCACATTTTCATCCCTCCGCCTCTGCGTGGCTAGTTATTAAATCGCCTTAAGTATTTTATGCTTTCCTATGCTTTTAAAAATCAAAAATTAAAATGATATGAAGAAAATAATTTTTGAATTTTACTTTGTATTTTTGATATTTGATTTTTCATATTTGATTTAAGCAAATAATAGTATCCATCTGTGTTCACCTGTGGTTTCATAACTTATTCACCACTGTTTCTCCAAAACTCTATCTCTAATCTCTTCCGGTACCTCCCGGTACTGATGAAATTCCATAGTGAAGTTGCCTCTCCCTTGACTAAGAGACCTTAAGGCCGTAGCATAGCCAAACATCTCAGCTAAGGGAACATTTCCCCTAAGGACACGCTTTGCGCCCCGAGAGCTCATCTTCTCTATTCTGCCTCGTCGGGCATTGAGGTCACCAACCACCTCTCCCATATATTCTTCTGGAATGACCACCTCCACATCCATAATTGGCTCTAAAAGCACCGGGCTTCCCTTCCTCACTCCCTCTCGAAAGGCCATGGAGGCAGCCGTCCTGAAGGCCATTTCCGAGGAATCGACTTCGTGATATGAACCATCGACTACACTGACTTTAATATCCACCACCGGGTATCCCGCCAATGGGCCGCTCTCCAGAGCATCCTCAACCCCCTTTTTTATAGATGGGATGAACTCTCTGGGGATATCTCCTCCCTTAATTTTATTCACGAACTCAAATCCACCACCTGATGGTAAGGATTCCAGCTCCAACCAGACATGCCCGTACTGACCCCTGCCTCCCGTCTGGCGAATGAACTTACCTTCCGCTCGAGCTGCACTGAGAATCGTCTCTTTATAGGCCACCTGAGGTTTACCAACCTCAGCTACCACCTTGAATTCCTTAAGGAGTCTTGACACCAAGATTTCTAAATGAAACTCTCCCATGCCAGAGATTATTCTCTGTCCAGTCTCCTCGTCTACTTTTACTTTGAAGGTGGGATCCTCCTCAGCCAGCTTTTGTAAAGAGATAGTCAACTTCTTCTCCTCAGCCTTCGTCTTTGGTTCGATAGCTACCCAGACGACTGGTTTGGGGAAATGGATAGATTCTAAGATTATCGGTCGAGCCTCTTCACACAAGGTATCCCCGGTGGTGGTTTCCCGCAGCCCAACCACGGCGCCAATATCCCCGGCATAGATCTCGCTTATCTCTTCCCTTTTATTGGCATGCATCTGTAAGATCTTAGCTACCCTCTCCTTCCGCCGCAATCTTGGGTTATAAACATAATCTCCCGAGCGCAGTTTCCCGGAATAGACCCGCAGATAGGTCAGCCGGCCTACATAAGCATCGGTGGCAATTTTGAAAGCCAGGGCCGAGAAGAGTTCCTCATCATCAGCCCGCCTTTCTTCCTCCTCTTCAGTCAGGCAGTCGCTTGCAGCACTCTTACGTGTAATCCCTCGAATAGCGGGCACATCGACCGGTGAGGGGAGATAATTGATAATAGCATCTAAAAGCGGTTGAATTCCTTTATTGCGAAGTGCCGCTCCACAGAGAACAGGAATGAATGAACCAGTTAAGGTAGCTCGGCGAACTGTGCTTTTAATCTCCTCAGAACTTAGCTCTTCCCCTTCCACATACTTACTCATTATCCCTTCATCGTATTCGGACAACTTTTCCAATAATCTTGCCCGATATTCCTCTGCCTGGGGAAGCAGTTCTGCCTCAATCTCCTGTAGCTGGTAGTTGAGGCTGAAGTCTTCTTCAGGATAGAGGATCTCCCCCATCTCAATAAGATCAACCACCCCTTTAAAATTACCTTCCCCTCCCATGGGAACTTGAAGAGGAACAGCCTCCGCTCCCAATCTCTCTCGCATCTCGCGGACTACCCCAAAGAAATCGGATTCCATTCTGTCCATCTTATTGATAAAGACTAAGCGGGGAATACGATATCTATCTGCCTGATGCCAGACCGTCTCCGACTGAGACTCCACCCCTCCCACCCCACAGAAGATGGCAATGGCACCATCAAGCACCCTTAAAGAGCGCTCCACCTCAGCCATGAAATCCACATGTCCAGGAGTATCTATGATATTGATGCGGTGACCCTTCCAGAAACAGGTAGTGGCCGCCGCAGTAATGGTCACGCCTCTCTCCTTCTCCTGGTCCATCCAGTCCATGGTAGCCGTTCCCTCGTCCACCTCGCCCATCCGATGCACCCGTCCGGTGCAGTACAGTATCCTCTCCGTAGTGGTTGTCTTTCCGGCATCGATATGGGCCATGATGCCAATGTTTCTAACCTCAGATATAGGGTACTCTCGTGCCACCGCAAAATCACCACCGATAATGAGCAAAGGCTTTATTGGCTTCGGCCATGCGGTGGGTATCCTCCTTTTTCTTAATAGAAGCTCCTTCTCTTCGAGAAGCATCCATCAGTTCCCGAGCCAATCTCTCCTCCATGGGAAGCCCTTTGCGCTGCTTGGCATACTGAATAATCCAGCGGATGGCCAGGGCACTACGGCGCTCCGACCTGACATTCACGGGCACCTGATAAGTGGCTCCTCCCACTCGCCTGGATTTTACTTCTAAAACTGGCATAACATTATCTATGGCCTTAGTGAAGACTTCCAGTGGAGGCTGCTTCATCTTTTTTTCGATAATATCCATAGACCCATAGAAGATACGTTCGGCCACGCTCTTCTTCCCCCTTCGCATCAGCCCATTGATAAACTTAGCCACTGAGGTGCTCTTATATTTCGGGTCAGGCACTACTTTTCGCCGACTTGCTCTTTTCCTTCGAGGCATACTCTTTCTCCTCTACTTTGGCCTTTTGGCTCCATAACGAGAGCGGCTGCGCTGGCGGCCTTCAACTCCCGCTGTATCCAGGGTTCCCCTGACAACATGGTACCTAACGCCGGGCAGGTCTCTTACCCTTCCTCCCTCGACGAGGACAATGGAGTGTTCCTGGAGATTATGTCCCACTCCCGGAATATAAGCAGTGACCACCATCCCATTGGTCAGCCTCACCCTGGCCACCTTGCGCAGGGCCGAATTAGGCTTCTTGGGGTTTAATGTCCTTACTAAGAGGCAAACTCCCCGCCGTTGTGGACACCCTCCCAGAGCTCGAGTCTTACTTCTCTTCTTAACTTTCTTTCTTCCCTTCCTGACTAACTGATTTATTGTCGGCATTCTTCAGTACCTCTATTCCCCCGTGTTGTCCCATTCCGGTTCCGGCGGGGATGAGATGTCCCATAATGACATTTTCTTTTAATCCCCTCAGTTCGTCCGTCTTTCCACCGAAAGCCGCCTCAGTAAGAATTCTGGTTGTCTCCTGAAATGAAGCCGCCGATATGAAACTATCAGTGGTCAGGGAAGCTTTAGTGATCCCCAATAGCACCGGGACAGCCCGAGCTGGCTTCCCTTTCTTAGCTATTACTTCCTCATTCTCCTCCTGATAGCGGAATTTATCTACCTGCTCTCCCACCAAGAAGCTGGTATCTCCTGCCTCCTCTATCTCCACCTTACGAAGCATCTGGCGGATGATGGCTTCAATATGCTTATCATTAATACTCACTCCCTGCAACCGGTATACTTCCTGAACCTCATTGAGCAGATATTCCTGAAGCTTCTTCATCCCTCGGACCCTCAAGATATCTTGAAGAACCACTGGTCCATCGATCAGCTGCTGCCCAGCTACCACTCTATCTCCCTTATAAACGTTCAAATGCTTCCCGGGCGGGACAAGGTACTCTTTCATCATGCCCGTTTCATCATTTTTTACCACTATCCGGCGCTTACCCCTGATCGAGCCAGCAAACTCCACCACTCCATCGATCTCGGTAATGACCGCTGGGTCCTTCGGACGTCGTGCCTCAAATAGTTCCACTATCCGCGGCAGACCTCCAGTGATATCTACTGTCCCGGTAATCTCCCGCGGGGTTTTAGCCAATAGGTCACCGGGAGAAACCATCTGGCCATGGTCAGCTACAATATGGGCTCGACTGGGGATGCTGTAGTAACCCAAAATCTCACCTCTCTCATTCTGGATGACAATTTGGGGATGTAGTTCTTCTTTATGTTCAATGATTACCCGGGTGGTTAGACCAGTAGCCTGATCCAGCTCTTCCCGCATGGTCAGCCCTTCAATAATATCTTCAAATTTTACTTTGCCTCCCATCTCGGTGAGGATCGGTCGGGTGTAAGGATCCCACTGGACAAATAGCTCCCCTTTGCCTACTCTCTCTAAATGCTCCCGTCTTAACATGGCTCCGGATGGGACGCTGTGGCGCTCCAGCTCTTTTCCCTCCTCATCGCAAATGGCCAGAGCACCGTTCCGATTCAAGACAACTATCTGTCCCTCTTTGTTCCGCACTGTCCGTAAGTTGTGGTAGTGCAGTATTCCGTCATTCTTAGCCACAATCTTTGACTGCTCCACTGTCCGAGATGCTGTTCCTCCAATGTGAAAGGTTCTCATGGTAAGCTGGGTTCCCGGCTCCCCGATGGATTGGGCAGCAATTATCCCTATGGCTTCACCTAACTCAAGCTTTCGTCCGGTGGCCAAATTGCGACCGTAACAGCGGGCACAGACTCCACGTTTAGCCTCGCAGGTTAGGACAGAACGGATTCTTACTCTCTCGATCCCAGCCTCGTCAACGATCTCAGCTGCCTCCTCTGAGATCTCCTCCCCTGCTCTGACTATTGGCTCTCCAAGCTGAGGAATGAGTATGTCATCCAAGGCCACTCGACCAAAGATCCTCTCCCTGAGGGGAACGATCTCCTCTCCGCCTTCATAGATTCCTTCTACCACAATACCATTCAGGGTCTTACAGTCTTCCTCAGTCACAATCAGATCCTGAGCTACATCAACCAGGCGCCTGGTGAGATAACCCGAATCCGCTGTCTTGAGAGCGGTATCAGCCAATCCCTTCCTCCCTCCATGAGTGGAGAGGAAGTATTCTAGCACTGTCAGTCCCTCCCGGAAGTTAGCCGTGATGGGGGATTCGATGATCTCCCCGGAAGGTTTGGCCATCAATCCTCTCATCCCCGCTAACTGGCGGGTCTGGAGCCGACTTCCCCTGGCCCCGGAATCGGCCATCATAAAGATAGGATTGAATTGGCCGGTTTCCTCTTTCCACTTCAATCCCTCCAACGCCCTATCGGAAATCTTATCCGTAGCATGAGTCCAGGTATCGATGACCTTGTTATATCTCTCTCCATCAGTGATTATCCCTTTTCGGTACTGCTCCTCAATCTTGTCCACCTCTCGACGAGCTTCCTTGAGAATCTCCTCCTTCTCCG
>JAJOKU010000145.1 GCA_021129695.1 candidate division NPL-UPA2 bacterium | reverse complement strand
TCTTATTTGGCTCATCCTGTGTACACCCTACCTAGATCAACTGCGTAACTCCTAATTTTATTGAACTGCGTAACTCCTAAATAAGTTTTATATTAGCCCCTATGCCGATTCTATGAGACTTCATAAGAATAAACCATCCTTCCTCCTACAAGCACTTTAATTACCTCAGGGGAATCATCCTTTAATCTAAATACAACTATATCTGCTTCTTTGCCAGCTGAAATAGCGCCTTTATTACTTAAGCCTGTGGCCTCAGCAGGATTGAGAGTTATCATATTAATGGCCTCGGGTAGGCTTAAAATTTCTTGTCTCCAAAGTTTTATACTTGATAAAAGCATTGAAGGAGGATAATAATCTGAACAGATAATATCAGTCACTTTTTGTTTTATTAAATCTAAAGCACTAATATTGCCACAGGAAGATTTTCCCTGAATAACATTTGGTCCTCCGACTACCACATACATATTATTTTGTTTAGCAAAGAAAGCAGCTTCAAGATTTGTGGGAAATTCAGAAATCCTCACGCCTAAATTTTTCATTAGGTAAATCTTTTGTTTATTGTCATCATCGTGGGAAGCAATAGGAACTTTAAATTTATTGGTTAAGCTGGAAACTTCTTTTAATACCGGAATTTTATTTTTGAGAACAAACTTAGGAGAGTCTTTAATAAATTTTTCTAATTCCTCTTCTTTCCAACCCCTTACCTTGGTATAATAATCCTTGAATGCCTTAAGATTTTTGAATTGGGCCTGGCCAGGCAAGTGATATTGAAAGGAAATGAGATTTACTTTCCCTTCTTCTATTAACTGCATGAGCTCATCTTTTGCCTCACATTTTGATATGTCAAAGCGGATAAATATTTTATGATTTAAAACACTTGTCTTTCGATAATTCAAAATATTTTTTATCATCTCCTTAGCCACTTTAACAGTTCTATCCTTTTCTAAAACCTCTCCCCAATAAATCCCATGAAATTGAGTAGTTATCCCGCAAGATAAAAGCTCTTTTTCATAGCAAGATAGAGCAAAATCCGGGGGAATATCTACATTAGGACGAGGATGAAATTTGAATTCTAAGGCATCGCAATGGCAATCAATTAAGCCTGGAATTATATAATTACCCTCAGCGTCAATAATCTCAAATTTATCATTATCAAGGGATATATTATCTTGCAAACACACACCCAAAATCTTTCCATCCTTAATCAAAAGCGCTTTTTTATCTTCTATTGCTTGAGGCCTAACTATTCTGCCATTAATTATGATTTTCATATATCTTTATACCCTTTCCATTTTCCATAACCAAAATTCTATCGGCAAAACTTCTCAATTCCTTCTCGTCATGAAAAATACCAATTACTGATGTCCCTCTTTTCTTTAATTTCAAAATCTCTTTTAATACAATATCTTTTGTCTTTTTATCTAAGCTGGCAAGCGGCTCATCAATAAGCAAAAGGTCTATTTTTCTAGTAATGGCCTGGGCAATATTTACTCTCTGTTTTTCTCCGCCACTGAAAGTAGAAGGATAGGCACCAAATAGGTTCTCTGGAATTAAAAAGCGTGAAAGCATACTTTTGGCTTTCCTTTCTGCCTTGTTTTTATCTATTCCTTGTTGAATAAGGGCCTGGCTTACTATCTCAAGACAACTAATTCTGGGGATAGTATAAAAAAACTGGCTCACATATCCTATTCTTTCGCGTCTTAAATCAACAATCTCTTTATCGGAGCAGGTTGCTAAGTCTACTGAATTCCCATTCTTATAGTAATAAATAATCTCGCCCTCTGTTGGCAAATATGTGCGGTAAATACATTTGATAAGTGAAGATTTACCCGAGCCGCTTTTCCCGGTAACACCTAAAAATTCTCCTCTTTTCAGGGTAAAAGAGACTTTATGAAAACCGGGCACCATTTTCTCCCCTAATAGATGAAGAGTAAATCTTTTACTTAGATTTTTTACCTCAAGAATTATATCTTTCATAATATAGAATTAACCAACAATTGGGTGTAAGGATGCTGAGGGTCTTCTAATATCTGGTCAGTTAGCCCTGCCTCAACAATCCTTCCTTCTTTCATAACCAAAACCCGCTCAGCTAAAAGTCTTACAACTTTTAAATCATGAGAAACCAAAATTGTAGATATCTTAAGCTCTTGTTGAATTTTCTTGATTAAATCCAAAAGCCGCGCCTGGACAGATAAGTCTAATCCTGAGGTAGGTTCATCCAAAAAAAGCACCTCAGGATTATTGGCTAAGGCCTTAGCTATCTGGATTCTCTGCTGCATTCCTCCGCTTAAGGTAGAGAGAGGAACATCCATTCTATCTAAAGAAAGTTCCATTCTTTCAAAAAGAGTTGTCAAACGCTTACGAATATCAGAGTAATTTCTCCAATTTGCCATAAGGAGCTTCTCAGCAACATTTCCCCCAGATGTAATATCAAAATTTAAACCTAAGTGAGGAGTTTGATAGACCATCCCCATATTAAAATTCCTTAATTTCCTTTTTTCCTGAGAGTTAAGCTCAAATATACTTCTATTCTCTTTATTCAAATATGCCTTGCCAGAAGTGGGAGTAATATCAAAATATAAACAACCAAGCAAAGTGCTTTTACCTGAGCCGCTCTCTCCCACAATACCCAGTATTTCACCCTGATAAAGGGCAAAAGATATTGAATTTACAGCAATCGTTGAATCATAAATTTTAGTTAACCCTTCAACTTTCAATATAGGTTCTTTCACTATCAACTCCTCTTATCGAAGATGTTTTGGTGTATCGGGATTATTTCTTCTTTTTTCACAAAAAGAGGTATCTGAACACCTAAAAATCCTTCCATCACCTGTTATGAGCTCATTCAAAAAAGTATCTGTGCTTTTACAAAGCTGGCAACTCTTACCTTTAAAATCTTCTACTCTAAATTTATGGTCTTCGAACTCTAAAGGCTTAACTTCTGTAAATGGCGGAATGGCATAAATTCTCTTTTCTCTGCCCGCTCCAAAAAGATATAGGGTGCGAGCATTATTTAATTTTGGTACATCATATCGGGGGATAGGAGAAGGGTCCATGATGTATCTCCCTTCTACCATAACCGGATAACGGGACCCTATAGTAATCTCTTCCCATTTAACGATATTTTCATAAAGAAAAACCCACATCTTGGCATAATCAATTTCAGCATGCATTCTTCTGGTTTCTCTCTCCTTAGGTTCTACTATGCGTAAAGGCTCAGGATAAGGAACCTGGAAAACGAGAATCTGGTCTTCCCGCATTCCCTCTTCCGGAATGCGGTGGCGGGTCTGCACGATCGTCGCCCGGGCGGTGTCCGCTGTGGTTTTGACCCCCGTTGTCTTAACTATCAAGGTGCGCAGGTTGACGGCGTTCACTACGTCGTCCTCTCCCTGGTCGATAACCTTTAGGGTGTCCTGCGGGCCGATCAGCGACATGGTGAGCTGAAGCCCACCGGTACCCCAGCCCCGGGCAATTGGAAGCTCCCTAGAGGCGAAAGGAACCTGGTAGCCGGGAATGGCCACGGCCTTTAAGGTCTTCCGCCTGATTTCTCGCTTGGTCTTCTCATCGAGAAAAGCAAAATTATAACCCCTTCTTGCTTTACTCAGCAACTTCTCAATCGCCATCGTTCCGACCTCTCTTTTCGGATATACCGCTTATGCTTGAATAACCGGCTTCCTTTCTCAATCATCTTTTCCGGCCTTTCTCTTCCGGGCTTCTCTGATCCGGTCAAGATCCGACTGGAATGTCACGTAGTGCGGCAACTTCCAGTGACTGGCAAAACCGGAAGATTCTATGCCATCAATATGATAGAGGACAAACTCCTCGTCCTCTGCTGGGGCCTGCGGCTGAACAGACCTCAACGTCCTGTCCAGCACTGCCATGGAGATCGCTTTAATCTCGTTGTGACCGAAGCAGAGGCCGTAGCCCAGGGTAAACTTAGGAGCTTGCTCCTTCTCACCCGTGAAGTGTACCGAGATCACCTCTGCCTCTGTTACCTGCACGCGCCCCACATAAACGGTGCCTTCGCCCCACGGGTGACGTATCCTAAGCGGCAGATAACCTACCCGCAGTTCACCGAGGGCAGGGTGGATGTTGCCGTACCCCCGCATGCTGCTGTAGGCAATGGCGAGCATCCCGCCTCTTTCTCCGCGGGCGAGAACCTGCAACCGGGCCGAGCGCGGGGCAGGAAACTTCAACGCCTCCCTAGTTATATCCACCGGCGGCTCCACCGGCTTTGGCGGCGGCTCTTCAAGCAGTCCCTCTTGGCGAAGTATCTCAACGATTTTAGGGAAGTCCGGCGGGTCATCATCGCTAAGCCCCGTTAAGAACTCATCTTTGAACTTTTGGATCTCGGACGCTTCTTCATCCATCAGTGAAAAATCAAGGAGGCGCTGGGTGTAATCCCGCGTTGGCCCCAAAATCTGCCCGCCAGGAATATCTTTAAAAGCTGCCGAAATCCGCCGGATGATCTCCATCTCACGCGTATCAGCAACCACGGCGTAATGGTTGCGTGGCAGGGAGGCGCCCAAGGCGCGCAGGATGAACGATGCCTCTATCGTATCACCTTCCGCCTGCTTGAGGGCTGTGGCGGCGTAAAGCGGTGCATACAAAGAGCCCTCCGCCATAACCTGATCGACGGCCAGGCGGAACTGCTCGCATATCTGTTTCACCTCGATCGGCCGGGAGTCGCCTTTTACTCTAAAATATTTGACCAGCCGCTCGGCGTTCTCAATCGCTTCCAAGCCACCCCTGACAGCTACGTAACCCATTAATCCACCACCTCCCAGGCAATGGCTGAACTCCGGGGAATGCACGCCACCTGACAGTCATCTCCGCCTAGGATCACATCCACGCCTAATGGGAATTTGCTGTTCAATTGCCGAATCTCCACGAGATGAGAGGGTTCCATGCCGCTGACCCGCAAACTTCTTTTATCCTTCACGCCCGGTCCCTCAAGCTGTATAGTTACACCCTCCCGGTCCTTACCCGAGCGGGCAGAATCACCCGGCCGCAGGGAATCGACCGCGTAAATCACAGTCGCCCCCTTTTCTGGAAAGAGAAGCTCTCCTCGTTTTGCCTCTGATAGAACCACGTCTCTTTTCCCCGGCCCGTGGACGATGATGAAATCCGCCCTATCTAAAGGCTCGACCTCGGCCATAGTGTGCAGGCGCAAAAACTCCTGCAGCCTGTCATCCTCGTCTCCTGCTACATGAAAAGAGACCTCGTTATCGAAAAGTGTGAATGCCACGGCAACGATCGACCTGTTAAAGCGGCCGGTCAGATCGAAAGAGACGTTCCCAAGCAGATTGATCTTTCCCGGCCGGGCCATGCAGTCAAGCACCTGCCGGTAAACGTGCTGGGCGGTAAAAAGAT
>JAJOKU010000045.1:270-5461 GCA_021129695.1 candidate division NPL-UPA2 bacterium | reverse complement strand
GAACCGCTCGGCCACCATTTCATTCTTTCTCCTGGCTAAAGGGCAGAGAAAAGCCGGATAGTCAATGATAAAAGTGGGAGAGGGAGAAGCTGAGCTTAGCGCCCTTTCCCATAACCTCACCAGCCCCGTCCTGGTTACCCTATCGCCTTCCACTTTTATCCCCGCCGAACTCAACTTTTTCGTCAAGGATTCCACATCATCTTCCTCAATATCCACTCCATACATCTCCTGCATGGCCTGGCGAAAGGTTAGCTTCCTCCAGGGAGGAGTCAAATCCACCTTCTTTCCCTGATAAACAATCTCCTTTTTCCCCAGGAGCTCCTCGGCCAGATGGACAATGAGCCCCTCTATCAAATTCATCATATCTTCATAATCAGCGTAAGCCTCATAAACCTCTAACATAGTAAATTCGGGATTGTGACGGGTAGAGATTCCCTCGTTGCGAAAACTGCGGTTGAGTTCATAGATTTTTTCAAATCCACCCACTAAGAGCCTCTTTAAGTATAATTCCGGAGCAATTCTCAGATAGAGATCCATGTCCAGGGTATCCTGATGGGTCTTAAACGGCTTCCCCGCCGCTCCTCCCGGGATAGGCTGCAGGATAGGCGTCTCCACTTCTAAAAATCCTCTTTTATCCAGCCACTCCCTCATAACGCTGATAAGCCGGCTGCGAAGATTAAATATATCTCTCACTTTTTCATTGCTGAGCAAATCCAGGTAGCGCTGCCGATACCTTATCTCCACATCTTTCAAACCCTTCCACTTTTCCGGTAGAGGCCTCAAGGACTTGGAGAGGAGGGTGAACTTCTCCACCCTCACCGTCAGTTCCCCTGTCTTCGTCCGGAAGACTTCTCCTTCTGCTCCAATGAAATCGCCGATATCCAATTTATGAAACAAACTATACTTTTCTTCTCCTATGAGGTCAAAGCTAACATAAATCTGAATTCTACCTCTCTCACCTTTAAGGTCAGCAAAAGCGGTCTTCCCATGGCTGCGAAGCTGCCTTATCCTCCCGGCCACTGATATTCTCTCGCCCACTTCTATTTTGTCGCCGAGAGAGTGGCTACGGAGGAATTTACCTCCGTAAGGCTTAATCCCTGCTTTCCTTATCTCCTCTAACTTATTTCGCCGCTCCTGAAGTAGCTCGCTTATCTCCGTCAACTTTAACCTCACCAATGAATATAATTTCACCCCGCCAAATCATTTAAGCCATTTTAATATCTTGCTTCAGGGCTGTCAAGACATTTCAGCAGATCCTGGGCAACTGCTCACCCACGGGCATATCCACGATACGGGTGCCTCCCACCAGGGTGCGGAGCCCCACTTTTCCTTTGGGTTCGGCCACTATCTCCCCAATAATATGGCTCTCTTTCCCCAATTCGTGTCCTCGCATCTCGTTACTTACCCTCTCTGCCTCCTCCGGGGCCACGATGAGCACTACCTTTCCCTCATTGGCTAGAGAGAAGAGGTCAAAGCCTAAAAGCTCCGCCAGGGATTTAACGGCCTCCTTGATAGGAACACTTCTTTCCTCAATGAGAATGCCCAATCCCGATTCCCTGGCTATTTCGTTCAAAGCTGCGGCCAGCCCTCCCCGGGTAGGGTCACGCATAAATCTTATCTTCCGGGAAACTTTAAGGACCCGGGCAATCAAATCATGGAGAGGAGCACAGTCGCTCTCAATCTCGGTCCGGAAGTCAAGATTCCCTCGTTCCCCTAAGACAGCCAGGCTGTGGTCGCCAATAGTCCCGCTCAGGATAACCTTGTCTCCTGTTTTAACCTTCTTCGCGGAAAGGGAGAGCTCCTTATCTACCAGACCAATTCCCGCGGTGGTGATAAATAATCCGTCCGCCCCGCCCTTCTCTACTACCCTGGTATCGCCGGCAACAATTGTAACGCCAGCGGCTTCGGCAGCCTTTTGCATCGACTTGACTACTCTTCTTAGAATTGAATAATCCAGTCCCTCTTCCATGATTAAGGCACAGGAAATAAATAAGGGCTTAGCTCCCATCACTGCCAGGTCGTTTACCGTGCCGCAGATGGATAACTTACCGATATCTCCTCCGGGGAAGAAAAGGGGGTTAACCACATAAGAATCGGTGGTAAAAGCCAGGGAGGTTCCCGCAAGCTTCAGGATAGCCGCATCCGTTAACTCGGCGAGGATATCATTATCAAATTCCGCTAAGAAGACCTCCCTCACCAATTCGCCGGACAGCTTCCCCCCGCTGCCGTGAGTTAAGAGTATCCTCTTTGTTTCTTTCATAATATAATGACCCTTAATAGACACAGATTTTTACAGATTACAAGAAAAATCATAACCACAGATAAACACAGGTAAACACTGTTTATTTAATTTTCACCGCAGAGAACGCAGAGACTACTTGATTTTGTGCTTCCATCTGCGTTCACCTGTGGTTTATGCTTTCGTTCTATTCATCAGTGTAAATCAGTGTCCGATTAGCTTAAACTTCTCCATATTTATAATAAGCGGCGCAGGTTCCTTCGCTGGATACCATACAGGCTCCGAGGGGATTTTCGGGACGACAGATAGTTTTGAACAAGGGGCAATCGCCAGGCGTCTTCATCCCCCGCAATATATCCCCGCAGATACAACCCCGGTCTTCCTTTGTCTCTTCAGCCTCTATATCCAAAACCTTCTCGGCATCAAACTGGCCATATTTATCTCCAATCTTAAGACCGCTAGCCGGGATAACCCCCAGTCCTCTCCAGTAAGTATCTTCCACTTCAAACACTTCCTCAAGCAAACTTAGGGCCCGGGGATTCCCCTCCCCTCTCACAGCCCGCCGATACTGAATGCCTACTTCTGCTCTCCCTTTCTCAATCTGGCTAATGAGCATATAAATGGCCTGCAATATGTCCAGGGGCTCAAAGCCAGCGATAACACAGGGAATATGACGGCCCTCGGCAATGGCTTTATAAGGTTCAGCCCCGATGATGGTGCTCACATGCCCCGGGCAGATAAAACCGTCAATATTCAATTCCGGCTCGCTGACCAGAACCTCCATAGCCGGAGGTATCAGTTTGTGGGCAGAGAGCACCAGGTAATTGTTTATTTTTTCTCTCTTTGCCTTTACCAAGGAGGCGGCCACCGTCGGAGAAGTAGTTTCAAAGCCCACCCCAAAGAATACCACTCTTTTATGGGGATTGTCCCCGGCTATTTTCAGGGCCTGCAAGGTAGAATAGACCACCTGGACATTGCCTTCCCTGACTCTTTTCCTCTCTAAGCTGGAGCTGGAGCCGGGAACCCTTATCATATCCCCAAAGGTAGTTAGGATTATATTCTTCTCCCGAACATAAGCAACAGCCTGGTCTAGATAACCATTAGGGGTAACACAAACGGGGCAGCCGGGCCCGGAAAGCAGTCTGATGTTGGGAGGCAGTAAGGTCGGCAACCCATATCTAAAAATGGACATGGTATGGGTGCCGCAGACCTCCATAAGGGTTATCTCTCTATCCCCAGCCAGCTGGTGGATTTTTGTGACTAAGCGGTGAGCGAGCTCGCCGTTACGAAATTCATCCAGGTATTTCATGTAGAATTCTCAAACACCTCCCTGAGCAGGGAGAGTGTCTCTTGGGCTTCCTTCTCATCTAACTTCTGGATGGCAAAACCCGCATGCAGAATGACATACTCTCCCACCTTCACATCGTCAACGAGCTGGAATCCAGCCTCGTATTTAACCCCTCCCAGCTCCACCAGGCCGTTAGTTCCTTCCCTCTCTATTACTCTCATTGGTACACCTAAACACATATCCTCACTCTCCGGCGCTCCTATCCGCAATAACGGCCTGGCCCAGGGAGATGCCTCCGTCGTTGGGAGGAACCTTATGGTGAGTATAAACCTTAAAACCTCTCTCTTTTAGAAGGTGGAAAGTCCGTTTTAGAAGAAACATATTCTGGAAGACTCCTCCGCTTAAGACTACCTTGTCCAATCCGTTTTGCTGGCGAATCAAATCGCAGACCTCCCCGATTATCCGGGCCAGGGTGCGGTGAAACTTAGCCGAGATAAAGGAGGCCGCTATTCCCCCCCGCAAGTCATCTATTATCTCCCCGATAATCAAATGCGGATTGATGACGAAAACCCCTTCTTCCTCTCTCACCTCGTATCCATAAACCTCGCTTACCTCCCCTCCTCTCTCCTCGGCAAGCATCTCCAGCTCCACCGCTGCCTGTCCCTCATAATTGACCCGGTCTCTGATTCCCAAAAGAGAGGAGACGGTATCGAACAACCTCCCCACGCTGGAGGTCAAAGGGCAGTTAAGAGATTGCTTTAGCATCTTGACGAGGGTCCGGCATTTATCCTCATCCAGCCTTTTGATACACTCCATTCTCAGGAAATCGTCGCCGTAAATCTGGTAGAGGTAAGAGACAACCAGGCGCCAGGGTTCCTTAATAGCCATCTCGCCCCCGGGCAGAGGAATATACTGGAAATGGGCCCGGCGCTGGAAACCCTTAAAGTCAGCCAGGAGAAATTCTCCCCCCCAGCTCACTCCATCGTTTCCATACCCGCTGCCGTCAAAGGCCACCCCGATAACCTTCTCCTCCAGGCCATTCTCAGCCATACAACCGGCCACATGGGCGTGATGGTGTTGAACTTGAATTAGTTTAAGGCTTGCCTTTGATAGCTCAAGGAATTCCTGGGCGTACTGAGTGGAGAGATATTGCGGATGGTTATCGGCGGCAATTATCTCCGGCTCGATATGAAAGAGCCTTTTAAAATGTTCTATCCCTTCCCGGAAAGAGGTGAAGGTCTCCAGGTTTTTTAGGTCTCCGATATGGTGGCTGAGGAAAGCATAATCGTCCCTGGCCAGGCAAAAGGTATTCTTCAGTTCCGCCCCACAGGCTAAAATCTGTCTTCGGAAAGGGGGAGAGACTTTCAGGGGATGGGGAACATAACCCCGCGAGCGGCGCAGGAGCATTTCTTCTCCCTCCCACACTCTACTCACCGAATCATCACATCTTATGTGGATATCCCGGTTATGCCTGAGGAAATAGTCAGCGATGTTTCCGAGACGCGACCAAGCCTCTTCGTCCTTATAAGCGATAGGTTCATCGCTAATATTGCCGCTGGTCATCACTAAAACTTTGAGCCGGCCCCCTTCAAAAAATAAATAGTGTAGAGGCGTATAAGGTAACATTACTCCCAGATACTTCTGGCCAGGAGCAACCGCCTCAG
>JAJOKU010000045.1:0-260 GCA_021129695.1 candidate division NPL-UPA2 bacterium | reverse complement strand
CTCTTTCTTTCTTAAAAGGACTATGGGACGCCGGGCCGAGAGGAGAAGCTTTTCCTCTTCCTCTCCCACTTCGCAGAATTCCTTAATAGCCTCTACGGTGGGGGCCATCAGGGCAAAGGGTTTGTCCTCCCGGTACTTTCGGCGGCGCAGTTCTCTAACCGCCTGGCCATTCCAGGCATCGCAGGCTAAGTGGTATCCTCCCACCCCTTTTACGGCGATGATTCTTCCGGCCCGGAGCAATTCAACGCTCTTCTCAATGG
>JAJOKU010000027.1 GCA_021129695.1 candidate division NPL-UPA2 bacterium | reverse complement strand
TGGCTAAAATAAAATTTAGGGGTTGACGCGCCCTTTCATAGATGAATATTTACAAGTAAAGTGTAGGGATTAATGAAAAGTTGACCATGTTCTTCCTTGAAGGCTTCTTAAGTTTGCTCTTTCCCCTTAATTGCCTCATATGCCATCGGGGCCTGAGGTCAGATAACAGGAAATATCTCTGTCCGGCTTGCTGGGGGAAGATTAAGTTAATAGAAGAGCCGGTCTGTTCTAAATGCGGTCGCCATTCGTCTCTAAGTGTCTGTAGCTCCTGCCAGAATCAGAAGAGGAAATACTTTTTTAGTAAGGCTCGGGCAGCCGGAGTCTATGAAGGAGTGCTGAGAGAGTGTATCCATTATTTCAAGTATCAGAAGAAGGCTTATCTTGCCCGCCCACTGGGAGAGCTGCTCATTGATGGGATGAGCAGTGATGAGGATTTACGAGAGGCAGACTTCCTCGTTCCCGTTCCCCTGGATGGAAGGAGGTTCCGGGAGAGGGAATTCAACCAGGCCCACCTCTTAGCTCAGGTTGTCAGCAGATACTTTAAGATTCCCATCTCTTCCCGGAATCTGAGAAGGGTAAGAGGGGTCCCTCCTCAGACTCAATTGAGCCGCGAGAGGAGGGAGGAGAATGTAAAGGGTCTCTTCCTGGTGCCGAGGGCAGAGGAATATGAGGGAAGGAGAATTCTTCTCATTGATGATGTCTTTACTACCGGTTCTACAGTCAATGAATGTGCTCGGGTGCTCAAGCAGGCAGGAGCAGAAGAGGTTTCTGTTCTGACAGTAGCCAGAGGAGAATAGGATGAAGAGAAAGGGAATCTTATTCGTCATCTCCTCTCCCTCGGGGGGGGGTAAGACGACTGTCTGTCAGGAGATATTGAAAGAATCATCTGATCTTGCTTATTCCATCTCGGTGACCAGCCGTCGTCCTCGCCCCGGAGAAAAAGAGGGGAGAGATTATTTCTTCGTTTCAGAAGAAGAATTTGATAAGAGGATACAGAGAGATGAATTTGCTGAGTGGGCTCAAATTCATGGCCATCGTTACGGGACACCACGCAAGTTCCTGGAGGAAACGCTAAACGCTGGTGGAGCCATTATCCTGGATGTAGATGTGCAAGGGGCTCTCAAAATCAAGGAAAGATATGAGTCTGCTTGTCTCATCTTTCTCTTGCCCCCCTCGTTTGAGGTCTTAGCTTCTCGCCTTAAGGGAAGGAAAACAGATGATGAAACCGATGTCGAACTGCGTCTGCGCCGGGCCAGGAAGGAACTTGCTTCCCGAAAGCATTACCATCATGCAATAGTTAATCGAGAACTCTCCCAGACAATAGAGGAAATTAAGGCGGTTATCGCTGCCGAAAGACGCCGGGTGTGAACAAGATAGCAGAACTCACTTTCTACAGCATGCATTTTAGCCCTATTTTCCAGTTGAAATTTGGCACAAAACGTTTGGTGATAAGTCTAAGCAGGAAAGGCACTTCTCGGGGCTTGGTGGAATCTACAGAACCATTAGCGTTTTTAATCAGATTGGCGGACATGACAGACCTGCTCTAGTGGCTGCAAAGATAAGTGATCCACTAATTTCGGCAGCGTCGGGTATCATGATATCTACAATTGGCTTGGTGCTGGCAATAGGTTCTGTTGTTGCTCACCTTATCACGAAGATAGAGAGTGTAAAAAATGTCCCAAACCCAAAATATTGACTTTGCACTTCCAAATGGCTGGCGATGGATGAGAAAAGAGAGGTATAGTGCAACTTTATGAAAAGAGGCAAGTGTAAGAACATTGGATTCATATCCACCCGTTTAGCGGGGATGGATGGGGTTTCTCTGGAGGCAGTAAAATGGGCTGATGTCCTGGAGAGAGAGGGGTTCACTTGCTTCTATATGGCCGGTGAACTTGATAGGCCATCGGAGAGGTCGCTTCTGGTAGAGGAAGCCCATTTTGCTCACCCTACAATCCGGGAAATCCATAGAGAATGCTTCGGCACCGAGGTCCGAAAGCGAGCTGTTACAGAGAAGATTCACCAGGTGAAAGATAGGCTTAAAGAGCAAATTTATAAGTTTATCAGTGACTTTAAGATTGACCTTCTACTGCCAGAGAATGCCTTAGCCATTCCCCTTAATATCCCCCTTGGACTGGCTATTACTGAAGTCATTTCCGAGACTCGAATTCCTACCATTGCCCATCATCACGATCTTTTCTGGGAACGTAAGCGTTTCTTAGTGAATGCTGTCTGGGAATACCTGAATATGGCCTTCCCGCCCCATCTACCATCTATCCAGCATGTGGTATTAAACTCCTCTGCTGATAACCAGCTAAGTCTGAGGACGGGTATTTCAGCTACCGTAATTCCCAACGTCATGGACTTTGACCACCCACCTTTACCTATTGATGATTATTCGTGTGACGTGCGGGAAGCTCTTGGTCTGGCCGATGATGAACTTTTTATTCTCCAACCAACGAGGGTGGTAAAGCGCAAAGGAATTGAGCACGCCATAGAGCTGGTAAGCCGCCTGAATATGAAGGCAAAGCTGATTATCTCCCATGCTTCAGGGGATGAAGGCTATGCTTACGAGCAGAGAGTGCGCGAGTATGCATCCTTAATGAATGTTGATGCATTATTCATCTCTGACATTATTGCCGAGCGCCGCGGCCGGACCGATAAAGGCAAAAAGGTATATACCCTCTGTGATATTTATCCGCATGCTGATTTGGTCACCTACCCTTCCACCTTTGAAGGTTTTGGCAACGCCTTCCTGGAATCCATCTACTTTCATAAGCCGTTAGTGGTCAATAATTATTCAATCTTCGCTATAGATATCAAGCCGAAGGGATTCAAGCTCATCGAGCTGGAAGATTATGTTACCGAGTCTGCAGTTCGTCTCACCAGGGAAGTTCTGAAGAACCCTGACTTAGTTAGGGAAATGGTTGACCACAATTATGAATTAGGCAAGCGGTATTATTCTTACTCTACGTTAAAGCAAAAACTTAATACCCTCATATTAGACTGCTTCGGAGCATAAAGACAGCGATCCATCTTGAAAAGCAGATACTCCCCTGAATAGGGGCCTGAATGGGATATGTATTTAAGCAAAGCGGACACCAGAGCGAAACTTATTGACCCCGCCCTTCACCGCTGTGGTTGGACAGAAGACCTCATCCGCCGTGAAGAGACAGAACCCGGGATTGATATTGTAGATGGCAAACCACGGCGAAGAGAACGGGGAAGAATAGATTATCTCTTGAGAATTCGAGTTAACATTAATGCTCAACCCGTTGCTGTAGCTTTGATTGAGGCAAAACGGAGCGATGAACCTCCTGATAAGGGCCTTGAGCAGGCGAAAAGATATGCCCGCTTAAACTATGTTCCATTTGTATATTCTTCAAACGGACATCTCTTCATAGAATACGACCACTTTACTGGCAAGACTTCCACCCCTCAGCCTCTCGAACGATTTCCTGTGCCTGAAGAACTGCGCCGCCGCTATGAGAGTGGAGCCGGATTTTCCTTGGAGAGTGAAACAGCAAAACCATTCCTTACTCCATATGCAGGCGGAGAAGCGAGCAGACGCTACTATCAGGATGCGGCCATCCGTGCTGCGTTGGGGAAAATAGCCATAGGTGAAAAACGCCTACTTCTCTATTTAGCCACTGGTTCAGGAAAAACCTTCATAGCTGTTCACCTTTTAAAGAAGATTGCTGATGCCGGCGGGCTTCGGCGTGCTTTATTTGTATGTGACCGTGATGAGTTACGAACCCAAGGACTGGGAGCTTTTCAGAGTGTTTTTGGTGCCGATGCCGCTCCGGTGGCAACAGAAAATCCACAGAAGAACGCTCGTATTTTGATTGCAACCTATCAAACGCTTAATGTGGCAGGAGAAACGGAAGATGCGAAATTCCTGCTCGAAAACTATCCTGAAAACTATTTCAGCCACATCATTATTGATGAATGCCACAGAAGCGCCTGGGGGAAATGGAGTACAGTGCTACGCCGAAATCCAGAAGCCGTTCAAATAGGCCTTACCGCCACCCCACGCTCATTTGAAGGAGGGACGGAAGAAGAACGCAGAGAGGATGAAGAAATAACTGCAAATAATCTCAAATACTTCGGAGAACCTGTCTATGAATATGATATGGCTTAAGGAATTGAGGATGGTTATCTTCCTGCCTGTGAAATCCTAAAAAGGGAGATAAACCTTGACCTGAGCGGTGTTTCCCGTGAGGATATTGAGCGTCTGGGAGCAAAGGATGCCATCAGCGGTCAACCACTCATGGTTGCTGAAGCCCGTGAACATTACGGAGCACCCTCCTTTGAAGATATTATCCAGCTTCCTGACAGGGTTAAAGCAATGTGTAAAGACCTTTTTGAGATGCTTCTTCAAACGGGCGGTCCTCATCAAAAGACTGTCATTTTCTGTACTCGAGATACTCACGCCGATAAGGTTGCTGCCGAAATGGACAATCTCTATGCTGACTGGTGTACCAAGAATGGGCAGAAACGCCTTGAGCCTTATACCTTCAAGTGCACTGCCTTGGTAGGAGGAAGCCAGTATATCGCAGATTTACGAGGTTCAGTGCGAAGTCATCTCATAGCCACTACTGTTGATTTAATAACCACTGGTGTTGATGTTCCGATAGCGAAATGTCGTATTCTTTAAATATGTCCGCTCTCCTATATCATTTCAGCAGATGATGGGAAGAGGGTCAAGAATTCATCTGCCTACGAATAAATTAATGTTCCATGTCTATGACTATACAAACGCTACCCGCCTCTTAGGAAAAGGTTTTATTGTTAGACCTGCTCCCCCACGTCCCCCCAGAGCACCTACACCGCCAGAAAAGATAATTCGGGTAGAGGGTTTCGATGTTCATATAAATCCCGCCGGAACTTATATTGTTATAGAGAAAGAAGGAAAACTAACAATGGTTACTATAGAAGAATATAGGGAGATGCTCGCTGAACATTTAGTTGAAGAAGTTAAGACCTTTGATGATTTTCGCCATTGCTGGTTGGATCCCCAGGAGCGAAAAAGTCTAACAATTTCTCTTCCCAATGATGGTCAAGGGATAAGGCTACTTCAGGAACTAATGAAGCGAAAAGGATATGACCTTTATGATGTTCTATCTGAAATTGGATTTGGCACAGCTCCCAAGAGCCGAAAAGAGAGAGTGGAAGCACTTCGTTATAAACACGATGCTTGGTTTAAGAGTCTACCTGAGGAGACAGCGAATACATTGCTTGCCCTTGCTAAACAGTTTGAAGCGGGAGGGATAGAAGAATTAGAGAATCCATATACATTCAACACCCCTGAAGTAATTAAGACAGGTGGTTTAAGCGCTCTAAAAATTCTCGGTGAACCCAAGGATATTATCTATCAAACCAAAGAAAGGCTGTTTGCAGAATGAAAAAATATGTCTTAAAACCCAACTTCCGCACTTCGCCAGTTTTCATCTGGCTCTCCGACGGAAGA
>JAJOKU010000049.1:4330-5503 GCA_021129695.1 candidate division NPL-UPA2 bacterium | reverse complement strand
TGCGGGGTAGCCCACTCTGCTCCCATTTCAAGGAGGTATGAATAAAGCGGGCTAACAAATTAGCGTGCCTTCGTGCCTTCGGCACGAAGGCACGGACAGGCACATAGGCATAAAGGCACAGAGTTTTTTTCTTGTCTTTCGTCTTTCTTCAGACTTCGTGCCTCTGTGCCTTTCGGGGCACCCAAACGAAGTTTGGGTCGTTGTGCCTTTTCTGTCAATAAGGTCTAAACTGACCCTCTTCAACGGGGAATTACCAGAACCTGACCGGGATAGATAAGGTCAGGGTTCTCAATCTTATCCCTATTGGCCCGGTAAATCTGTGGCCACTTAGTGGGGTCTCCGTAGATATGCTTATACCCAGCTATGTTCCAGAGGTTCTCTCCTTTAACTACGGTATGAGTAGTTGGTAGAGCCTCTTCCACTGCCGGAGGACCAATCATATAGCCCTTGACGAAAATGCCCCTATTTCCGGCTGTTGCCTTCATCCCACTGGTGACTAAAAGAACTCCGCCCAAGGCTACTGCTAAGACGATTACTCCAACTGGCTTCTTCAGCACCATCTTCACCCCCTTTCCCCATAAAGAATCCTCTGCAAGAAAAATCCTCATTATCCTCATCATAAGTAATGTTACCACTCTGCACTGCTTTTGTCAAGAAAACGAATATTTTGTTATGAGATACAAAGACTATGAAATGGTAATATGTAATTCCTTTAGCTGCTCGGCATTAACTGAGGAGGGGCTTACGGTGAGGGGGCAGATGGCCTTCTGGGTCTTGGGGAAGGCAATCACCTCTCGAATGCTTTCCCAGCCACCCATGCCGGTCACCAGTCTATCCAGTCCAAGGGCAATTCCCCCATGGGGAGGAGCTCCATAATCAAGGGCCTGGAGGAAGAAACCGAACTTAGAATTCATCTCCTCGGCTTCTATTCCCAGAATCTTAAGTATTCTCTCCTGTAGCTCCCTGAGATGAATCCTGATGCTTCCCGTCCCTAATTCTTTACCATTGAGAACCAAATCATAGGTTTTCGCTCTCACCTGGCCCGGCTCCTTCTCCAGGGAAGGGATATCCTCTTCATAGGGCATACAGAATGGATGATGAGTAGCCTCCCACTTTCCTTCGCTTGCCTTACGGCACTGCCCATGGCTGCCTACGGCACTGCCTTCGGCTGTG
>JAJOKU010000049.1:0-4230 GCA_021129695.1 candidate division NPL-UPA2 bacterium | reverse complement strand
TGCCTTCGGCTGTGTGTGCAGCACTCTTACGTGCATCACCCGGTTGCAGTAGAGGAAAATCAACTATCCATAAGAATTGATATTTGCCTTTTTCGGCTAAACCAAGTTTCCTTCCCAATTCCAAGCGCAGTTCCCCCAGAACTTCGGTGACCACATCATCCTTATCGGCTATGAAGAGAAGTAAATCTTCCCTCTCCGCTTCCATTCGCCTGGCCAGCCCTTTCAGTTCTCCCTCTTTAAAGAACTTTTTGAAAGGGGACTCGATGTTGCCTTCGGCGACCTTAAACCAGGCCACTCCCTTGCCTCCGTGGCTTATGACCAAATCCTCAAGGTCTTTGATATCCCTTTTGGATAATTTTCCTCCGCCCTTAGCATTAATTCCCTTTACCTTTCCCCCCTTGTCCAGGGCTGAGGTGAATATCTTGAAACTGGTCCTGGAGGCCAAATCGGATATGTCAACTATCCCCGGGCCAAATCTGGTATCTGGTTTATCAGTGCCATAGGTTTTCAGGGCTTCGCTATAGTTGAGGCGGGGGAAAGGAATCTTTAACTCTACATTCAGGACGGATTTAAATAAGTGAACCATCAACCTCTCTATTAGGCTAAATATATCCTCAGGCTCGACAAAGGACATCTCCAGGTCTATCTGGGTATGTTCTGGCTGGCGGTCTGCTCTCAGGTCCTCGTCACGAAAGCACTTAACGATCTGGAAATATTTCTCCATCCCGGCTACCATGAGGAGTTGTTTAAACAGTTGAGGTGACTGAGGAAGCGCATAGAATTTACCCGGGTTCACCCGGCTGGGAATCAAATAGTCCCTGGCCCCTTCCGGCGTTGACCTGGTAAGGAAGGGGGTCTCTATCTCTAAGAACCCTTCTTTATCTAAAAAGTCTCGCACCGCTTTGGCCGTTCGGTGTCTCAAAATCAGCTTCTCCCTCATCCCCGGCCGGCGCAGGTCAAGGTATCTATAGCGCAATCTGACTTCCTCCCCTAATTCCAGCTTATCAGAGATTTCGAAGGGAAGAGTCTTAGCCTGATTCAGGATTCTAAGTTCCTCTGCTAACACCTCTATCTCGCCCGTAGAGAGATTGGGATTAACTGTTCCCGGCGGTCTCTCCGCCACTTTGCCTCTAACAGCAATTACATATTCGTTTCCTATCTGGGCGGCTTTTTGGTGAGCTTCCCGGCTTATTTTGGGGTTAAATACCACCTGGGTTATACCTTCTCGGTCCCGTAAATCAAGAAAAATGAGCCCACCATGGTCCCGCCTTCCATCCACCCAGCCCATGAGGACTACTTGCCTTCCTAAGTGCTTCTTATTCAGTTCCCCACAGTTGTGGGTTCGTTCGCTTGCAGCACTCTTACGTGTCAGCTTCGGTGTGGTATCTGACAAACTGATGCCTCCTTCTGAGCTACTACTCCCACTACATCATTTAGAGCTATTTCTTCCTGCCCACCGCAGGTCATATCCTTAACTGAAACTATCTTTTTTCTAACTTCCTTCTCACCTATGATGGCTACATATTTAGCTTTAAGTCTATTAGCTAACCGCAGTTGGCTCTTTAAGCTTCTCTCCTCGTAATCCATCTCACTCCTTATTCCGCGGCTACGCAACTGGTGTAATAGTTTAACTGCCTGGCGGTGGGCTTTCTCGCCAGCAGGGGCTAAATAAATAATAAGTTCTTGGGAAGGAGTAGTTAATTTGCCTCCCTTAGCTAAAATTATTCTCTCCAGGCCAGCGGCAAATCCAACCGCTGGAGTAGGATTGCCTCCCATCTGCGCTATCAGTTCATCGAACCTGCCTCCAGCCGCAAGAGCATTCTGAGCTCCTAAGTCAGGATGGGTTACCTCAAAGGCAGTCCGGGTATAATAGTCCAGCCCTCGCACGAGATGCGGATCAAGACTGTAAGGTATCTTGAGATTGTCTAAATGAGCTTGAACCTCCCCGAAATGCTCCGAGCAGGAATGACAGAGATGACCAGTAAGGGCAGGAGCATCGTGAGTTATTGACCGGCATTCTTCCTTCTTGCAATCTAAGGCCCGGAGGGGATTTCGCTCTAATCTTGCTCGGCAGTCAGAACACAAAGAGGTGAGCTTACTTCTCAAATACTGAAGTAAAACCTCCTTATATTTAGGCTGGCACCCCTTACAACCAACGCTGTTTAGACGGACCTTGACTCCCGCTAATTCTAATTCCCGGAAGAGGTGCAGAAGCACAGAAATGCACTCAACATCCAGGGCTGGGTCAGAAGAGCCAATGGCTTCCGCCCCAATTTGATGAAACTGCCTCCCCCTTCCTGCCTGCGGTCGCTCAGAACGAAAAAAGGGACCGATATAGAAGAGCTTCGTAGTAGAGCCTTCCCGCTGGAGGTTGTGCTCTAAATAAGCCCTGACCACTGGGGCAGTGCCCTCTGGCCTTAAGGTTATGCTTCTACCCTTCCTATCCAGGAAGGTATACATCTGTTTGGTGACGATGTCAGAGGTCTCTCCAATGGATCGAACGAAGAGGTCTGTCTCCTCAAAGATGGGAGTTCGAATCTCTCGGTAATGGTAATTCTGGAGAACTCTACGGGCTAATCCCTCTATGTAGCTCCAGTCCTCCGCCTCCTCAAGAAGGATGTCCCTCGCCCCCCGCACTGCCTTCAGAGTATTCACCCTTTATGTTTTTTACTCGGTTTGAGATGTCTCAGCTCTCTCCAACCTGCTTGGGTCGATGTCTATCTTCAAGGAGCAACCAAGGATTGAAATTACCAGTAAGATAGATACTACCCAAAAGAGTTTTCTGACCATTGTCCCCCTCCTCTACCTGACCATATTCTTCAATTCTTTGCCGACCTTAAAATGGATAACTTTCCTGGCTGGAACCTGAACTCCTTCGCCGGTCTTAGGATTCCGGCCTAAGCGCGCCTTCCTTTGCTTCACTTTGAAGACACCAAAATCCCTTAACTCCACTCTCTCACCCCTAATCAGACTTTGTGAGATCTCTTTTAATACTTCATCGACGATTGTCTTGGCATCATCCTGCCTCATACCAACCTTCTCGGCAACCCTGGCTGCCAAATCCTTCCTGGTCATTCTAAGCACCTCCCCTCTACTCTGCAGGCATCAGTTTTCATGCCTTTTTTCACAGAACCTACTCTGCTTGCTCCGGCTCTTCATCAGCTACTCCTATCCAGTCCTTGACCGTTGTGGTTAGATAATTGACCAGCCCTTCTTCCTTAGCCTCCTCATCAGCCAAGAAATAGTAACTGCCAACTAAGCACATGATAAAAAGAATAACGAGGATGAGGATAAGCTTAATCACCCCCCTAATCAGTCCTCTTCCCATCTTTGATAAACCACCAAAAAACAGACTCATCCGGCTGATTTTAGCTATCTCATCCCTCTGGCTCTCCAGCCCTCCCAGAAACTCGTTCAAGCGAATATACGATTGGTGCCAGTCATTCTCAATCTTACCGAACTTCATCCCGGAAGTTCCAGCCAAACCTTCCAGGGAGACAGCTTGAGAAATGATCTCTGTAATGCGATTGTCAGGAGAGAACTCTTCTCCCAGTGTCTGTCCCAACCCCTGGTATTTGCGAGCAATCAGGCTCTTAATCTCCATAAACTTTCTTTCTTCCTCAGCCGAAACTTTACCATCTTTTAAGGCCCCCTTAAGAAAGTCCCGAAATCTTATCCATTCATCTATGAATTCATTCAGGAGAGCTATCTTTCTCTCTAATTTCTTATTCCTCACAATTTAATTCTCCTCTCTTCACTATATTATAACCTCTTTTTTCTGTCAACATTTATTCACCAATTATCGTCCTCTCCTCATCTAAATAGATTCCCTGAAGGTTCATCCTCAAGGCTTCCGGGTTGCTGGAATTGGCTAAGGCTTCTTCCTCGGTGACCATCCCATCCTTAACCAATTTCACTAATGCTTGATCGAAGGTCTGCATCCCCTCAGCGGTAGAGCTCTGAATGACCGTTGGGATCTTGGGCAAGCGATTCTCCCGAATGAGTTTGACAATTGTCGGCGAAGTAAGCATAACCTCAACGGCGGGGACAAGACCTTTCCCGTCAGCCCGAGAAATGAGTCGCTGGCAGGTAACTGCCTTTAAGTTTAAAGCTAAGAGGGCTCTCACCTGCTCGTGCTGGGAGGGAGGGAAGAAGTCCAGCAGTCTATCCATTGACTGCATGACATCGGCGGTGTGGAGGGTGCTGATCACCAAGTGTCCGGTCTCTGAT
>JAJOKU010000153.1 GCA_021129695.1 candidate division NPL-UPA2 bacterium | reverse complement strand
AAAAAATCGATTCGGTTTTTCAGTTTTCAGAAGGCCAGGTAGATTAATAATAGGCCAATGAGGGATTGGATGATACCGATGGCGTATCGCTTAGCCTCTGAATCAAGGGCCCACTGAGCCGGTGGCCACATCCTCATCCACCATCGTTCCCTTCGCTCCCGCAACCAGGCTCTATATTTAGAAGAGGGAAGGGAGAAGAAATAAGTTGCCCCGTCCCCAAAAATTAAGAGGCCGACGATAAGAAGAAAGGTCATTTTCCCATTGCCTCCCTCAATCTCTCCAGCCACTTATAGGGAACCTTGACCTTTCCCATAAGAACCGCACCTTTAGCCAGACCATGGCAGTCAGAGCCACCGGTGGGGATGAGGCCATATTCTCGAGCTAAGTTTTGATAATGGCAAGATGTATCTAAATTTTGATTAGTATAACAGACTTCAATCCCCTTAAGACCATCTTTAACCAACTGAGGAATCAATTCATCATTATTGAGCAGAGAGGGATGGGCTAAAACGGGAATGCCTCCTACCTCTACGATCATCTCTATGGCTTCGCTGGGAGTAAGTCGATATTTTTTAACATAAGCGGGGCTATTATCACCAATATACCTCTGGAAGGCTTCCTCCACCGAATTAACATATCCAGCCTGAAGAATAATCTGGGCTAAATGAAGCCGGCCAATGGCTCCCACCCCAGCCAGCTCCTGCACATCTGGAAAGGAGATATTCACCCCCAATTCCTCCAACCTCTCAACCATCTTCTCGGCTCGCTTCCTCCTTACCTCTTGCAGCATGGTTAATCTATCCTGAAACTCACTGTTTTGCCAGTCAATATAGTATCCCAACATGTGGATTTCTTTATTATTTGCTTCCGCCGTCAGCTCTACTCCCGGAACTACTTCCAGATGAGTCTTCCTGGCTGAGGCCATGGCTGGCTCGATCCCACCGATGCTATCGTGGTCAGTGATGCCAATGGCTGCTAAACTGTTCTGGAGAGCACACTGGACAACCTCGTCCGGAGAGAAGCTTCCGTCAGAGAAGTGAGTATGGACATGCAAGTCAGCCCATCTTTGGCTAGGGACGCTTTTCATCTTTTATTCTGTCCAGAAGGCCGTTTACGAACCGGCCAGAGTCCAGAGTAGAGTATTTCTTGGCAATCTCGATGGCCTCGTTTATGGTTACCTTGGGAGGAATTTCATCTAAGAAGAGAAGCTCATAAGTAGCGAATCTCAGAATGTTTCTATCCACCGCCGCCATTCGATTCAGGTCCCAGTTATCGGCATGTTTTCTTAGTAGAGTATCTATGGAGGATAAATTCTCCGAGGTGCCAGTGACCAGTTTTGTGGCAAATGAGCAAACTTCTTCCTTGCAGGGATGATTCTCCCAGAAGTCGGATAAAGCCTCCTCTGGCTTCTTCTTGGTGACCTCCGTCTCATAGAGGACCTGCAAAGCTATTTCTCTTGCCCTTCTCCGCTTACCCACAAGAAAAACCTCACACCACAGAACACACAGAGGATAACAGAGAACACTGAGATTTTTTTAAGTTTAAGATCCTTTCTCTGCCCAAGGGGCACTGCCTGAGAATCGGCGGTGCTTCGCGGTGTTTCACCGTGTGCCCTTTGTGGTTTATACTTTATCTTTTCTTCCCCATTTCCTCAAAGAGGTTGACCATTTCGATGGCTGCAAGCGCGGCGTCTCTTCCCTTATTGCCGGACTTTGTTCCAGCTCTCTCGATGGCCTGCTCTAAGGTGTCGGCAGTTATTACGCCAAATATAGTGGGAACACCGGTCCGCAGTGCCGTCTGAGCAACTCCCTTAGCTACCTCACCGGCGATATAGTCAAAATGGGGAGTATCTCCCCGGATGACTGCCCCCAGACAGATGACGGCATGGTATTTCCCGCCTTCCGCCATCTTGCGGGCGGCATAAGGAATCTCGAATGAGCCGGGGACCCAGACTACTTCTATCTCCTCTTCCTTTACGCCGTGCCGGGTCAGGGTATCCACAGCTCCCTCTAAGAGCTTCTTGGTGATGAACTCGTTAAACCTTCCAGCCACTAAGCCGAACCTCTTTCCGCTGGCAACCAACTGCCCCTCTATAGTCTTGACCATAGCTAACCTCCCTCCTTTAAAAGTAGCGAGTAGCAAGATTTTTTCTCGCTACTCGTTTCTCTCTACTCGCTACTTAATCTTCAGAAGATGTCCCAACCTCTTCTGTTTCACTTTCAAATATTCCCTATTTGTCTCGTGGACAGAGACTTCGATGGGCACTCTCTCTTTAACTTTTAATCCATATCCCTCTAAGGCAACCAGCTTTCTCGGATTATTGGTAAGGAGTCTGATGGTGGAAAGCCCTAAGTCCACCAAAATCTGGGCTCCAATTCCATAGTCCCGCAGGTCCGGCTTGAAGCCAAGCTTTCGATTAGCCTCCACCGTATCCAGTCCCTTATCTTGAAGGGCATAGGCCAGTAGCTTATTCACCAAACCAATTCCTCGCCCCTCCTGGCGCATATAAAGGAGCACTCCCCTGCCTTCCTCAGAGATTTTCCCGAGAGCCCGGACCAGTTGCTCGCCGCAGTCACAGCGTCGACTGTGGAATACATCCCCGGTCAGGCATTCGGAATGGACACGAACCAGGACATTTCTCCTCCCTTTGACTTCCCCTTTAACCAGGGCCAGATGGTGTTCCTCATCCACGGTCGTCTCATAAACAATCAGCTCGAAATCTCCAAATTCAGTGGGCAAACGGGTAGTTACTCTTCTTCTAATCAATCTCTCCGTCTGGCGACGATACTGAATTAGGTCAGCAATGGTGCAGATGCGAAGATTATGCCGGCTGGCAAATTTAGCTAACTGGGGAACTCTGGCCATAGTTCCATCGTCATTCATGATTTCGCAAATTACCCCAGCTGGCCGGAGGCGAGCCAGACGGGCCAGGTCAACCGCGGCCTCAGTATGTCCAGCCCTCTTCAGAACCCCTCCCTTCACAGCTCTGAGAGGGAAGACATGGCCAGGACGGGCCAGGTCCTTAGCCTTGGTTTTCGGATTTAAAACTGCTTTTATCGTCGTGGCTCGATCGTGGGCGGAGATACCAGTAGTTACTCCCTTCCTGGCATCTATAGAGACGGTGAAGGCCGTATCGAAGCGGTCGCTATTGTCGTTGACCATGGGATTGAGTCCCAACTCATCTAATCTCTCTTCAGTAATAGGAAGGCAGATGAGACCTCTTCCGTGCTTGGCCATAAAGTTTATGGCCCGGGCAGTTACCTTCTCGGCCGCCATAACCAGGTCGCCTTCATTCTCTCTGCCCTCATCATCAACCACGATCACCATTCGTCCCTGGCCAATGTCATCGATAACCTGAGTGATTGCATCAAATTTCATTCCTACTCCCCTTAAGTGAATCCATGCTCAGCTAAGAAATTGCGGCTAATTTTACGCTCCTTATAATTCATCAACCTATCTACATATTTCCCAAGTAAATCTGATTCCAGGTTTACTAAGCTTCCCGCGCCTTTCCTTCCCAATGTAGTCATCTTAGCCGTATAAGGAATAACGGCTACGGTGAAGCTATCCCTGGCCACCTCAACTACCGTCAGACTTACACCATCAACGGCAACCGAGCCCTTGGGAATGATATATTTTATTATCTCAGAAGGGGCACTAATTCTGAGCATGAAGTCATCTCCCTGCGCTTTCCTTTCCCTGACCCTGCCTATCCCATCAATGTGTCCAGTAACTAAATGTCCCCCTAAGCGGTCGCTTCCCTTAAGGGCTCTCTCTAAATTTACCCTGTCCCCTACCTTAAACCTGGAAAGGGTAGTCCTCTTCAATGTCTCAGCCATCACATCCACTGAGAAACTGTCAGGGGTAACATTAATGACGGTTAAGCAGGCTCCGTCCAGCGTGATGCTATCGCCTGTTTTCATATCTCCCAATACGGTACTGACTTTAATGGTGAGATGAATTGAAGCGCCTTTGCTTCTTATCCTCTCTACCGTTCCCAATTCCTCAATCAGTCCGGTAAACATTTTCCTCCATAGCAGGGGTATCCTTCAATCAAAAGGTCACTGTCAAACCATCTTGTCGTTACGCTTCTCAGCGGTACGGCCTGAGCCATTTCCCTAACGCCTCCCCCCTCCACTGGGGTAGGGGCATCCCTGCCCCCGATTATCTTAGGCGAAACGAAGAAAAGAACCTTATCTACAATCCGGGAAGAGAAAGCTGAGGCAATTATCTCTCCTCCACCCTCAATTAATAGACTGGCCATCTCTAATTTCCCTAATTCCTTCATTAACTTAACTAAATCAACTCGCTTCCCTTTGCCAGGGACAATGACAACCCTGGCTCCATTTCTCTCCAGGGCTTTTATCCTGCTTTTGGGAGCGTAACCAGCGGTAACAATCATCGTCTGAGGTCTTCCCCTTAAAACCTTGGCCTCAAGGGGAATTTTAGCCTGGCTATCGACCACAATCCTCACTGGCCCTGCCTTCTCCCCTCTCCTTTCCCCCTTTCCTCTAACCGTAAGGAGTGGGTCATCCTTAAGCACCGTGTTAAGGCCAACAAGCACTCCATCCACTTCCCGGCGAAGCTGGTGCACATAGCGTCTAGCTTTTTCTCCCGTTATCCACCTGGATTCTCCTGTCTTAGTAGCAATCTTCCCATCTAAGCTCATGGCCACTTTGACGATAACGAATGGCTCCTTTTGGGTAATAAACTTAATGAAGCTTTCATTCAATCTCTTAGCTTCCTTCTTCAGGACTCCTGTTCTTACTTTCACTCCAGCTCGCCGTAGGCGGGCAAATCCTCTACCTGAGTTCAGTGGATTGGGGTCTGCCATGGCCGCTACCACCTGTCTTATCCCGGCCTTTATTATTCTGTCGGTGCAGGGAGGAGTTCTTCCGAAATGGCTACAGGGTTCCAGATTGGTATAGAGGGTGGCTTCTTTTGCGCTGGGGTCGGCATTTTTAAGAGCCTTTATCTCAGCGTGGGGGAGGCCAGCTTTAAGGTGATATCCCTTACCGACAATTTTCCCGCTCTTGACAATTACTGTCCCCACCATGGGATTGGGACTTACCTGCCCCCTTCCTCGCTCAGCCAATTCTAAGGCTAAGGCCATATATTTCTCGTCTACATCCATCTCAGACCAACAAAAAATCCCGAAGGTTATCTTCGGGACTTCCTCTCTTTTATGTCTTCTTCCATCTAGACTATCACTATCGGCTCTCGAATCTCACGAGATCCACCCCCACTGTTTCGTTTCGCCCCATGAAATGCACAGCATTTCTGGGACTTAGTCCTTGCCCTCTCTCTTGCTCCCATGTGAAATGCTTTGCATTTCACAAGAAAGCAGGGGGGCTAGGGGCGAAAGCAAGAAGGGGGGCTCGCGGGCTTTCACCGCCGGTGGGGAATTTCACCCTGTCCCGAAGACTAATTGATTGCTTGCTCTAATTCTATTCAAAATCTCTTCTTTGACAAGAATAACATAGCTAACCAGAGATGTCAAGCAATTTTCGTAATT
>JAJOKU010000057.1 GCA_021129695.1 candidate division NPL-UPA2 bacterium | reverse complement strand
TGTAATTGAAAGGGTTACATTTCTGACATCTAAAAATAATGCGTAACTCGTGTTTGTAAATTATACTGGCGGGAGCGATATTGTGCAATTAGGCCACTGTGGATGTGGCATACCAGGTTTAATGGCAAAAAATGACCCTTCTCTAATGGAGATGTTCTCCTCCTCAAGTGGAAAGGCTTCAGATGAGCTGAAGGAAAAGATTGCTAAGGGTGAGGTTATTGTCAATGATGCCATCAGTATCAGCTCTCCCTGTAAACAATGTGACTTCATAACTGGTCCCAACCTAATTGGACAATTCAAATATGGAGTGAAGACCGGCATTGACTTAATTCGAACCAGAGAAGGAGAATATAAAATGCTCGTCTTCACTGGCGAGAGTGATAAGACCACAGCCAAGAACATGCTATATACGGCAGCAGATATCAGGGTGGATAACTATAAGAGATTAAATGAGCTAATATTAGAACATGGCTTCTCCCATCACCTATCTGTTGCTATGGCTGATATATCAAGAGAATTAAAACTCTTGTGTGAATATTACGATATAGAATATCTCGACCCTGAGCCGAACCTTCTTAGCGATTAGTTCGCTTTTCTTCTGAAGCATTCTTGTAGTTGCTCTTTAACGAAGTCCAGCACCTGGCAAATAGCAACCTCAGTTTGATCATCCAGGAAGCTTGGTTTGACATTCTTTTCATCACCATCGTGGAAATGTTTGGGATGAGTCTTGATATCGGGATAGTCAGGGGCGTTATCATATCTGTGGATAAGTCCTCTTTGAGCTCGCTGCTCCTAGTGGAAAGAGTATTTGCCCGTGCCGCTTAACCAGATATCCAGGAAGGAGCCATCTTTAATGAAGAGACGCAGTTTACTTGAACCAACGGTTCTCTTTCCCAGGGTCTTTGTGCTAGTGACAATGTCCTTATATTTAGTTTCAGCGATGGATTTGATTTGGTCGTAGAGGTGAGTCAATGGGTTACTTTATCTTTTCGATGGTCTTCTTAAGCTTAGCAATGTATGCTTCCGAGTTCTCCCAGGAGATGAGGTCTTCCCAGGCAGGATGGCTATGCATCTCTTTACGCTTTATCTTTTTCTCCAGCTCTTCTCTGGTAGTCACAGAGTATTTGTCTCGGATATCGGCTATATCCTCCTCGGCTAATCTTATCTCATGTTGGAGGTATGACTTGATGCCCCGTTTTATCAGCTCATCTGAGGGAACATCTAATTCTTTAGAAATCTCTTCTACCGTTGGGCTCATTTCTTATCTCATCCCGCTGGAACTCTCGTCCTCCTTGCCACCATAACGTTACCACAATTCTGTTGACTTGTCAAGTGGGCAAAAATGTGGCAAAGAATGTCCGTTTCAAAAATCTTCTTGCTCTCTCCTCTTTTTTCTGCTAATCTATCTTCATCAGATGGAGAAGAAAGGAGAGATTTCGATGAGCTATCAAAAATCAGTTGATACTGCTTTAAAAAATCTTGTGGACTCACTCAAATTATATTCAGGGGAAAGGTTTAAGGAAACCAGAACCCTGGCAGAAGAGCTCCTTTTGAGTCTGCGTGTAGCTAAGAAGCTTCTCTGGTGGGATACTTATCAGGAATCTCTTTTCCTGCGAGGGGACATCAGGGTTGACCACAGCCAGGTAGATGGAGGAGAGATTAAGCAACTTCGCCGCATATTAGTTGAGTCGGTGAACCAGATTGACCTGAATTCTTTGTCTAAGGTGAATCCTTCACAGTTCAGGAAGTCTCTTAAAAAATAACAAAGAAACTTTCCCCTCTAAATACTTTTGCTAAGCGCTATACCCTTCATTTTATCAGTAATGCCCACATTGATTTAGGTTGGCTGTGGCGCTACGGTGAGACAATAGAGATATCCCGGGGAACCTTCCAATCCGTCCTTAAACTGATGAAGAAGATGCCCGATTTAAGGTATACCCAGAGTCAGGCTCAGATTTATCGGTGGATAGAGGAGAAATACCCTGCGCTTTTTGCTAAAATTAGAGCGCAGGTTAAAGCCGGTCGCTGGGAAGTAATTGGCGGCATGTGGACGGAACCCGATTGTAACCTGATAGATGTAGAATCATTCATCAGGCAAGTTCTATATGGCAAGAGATATTTCAAAGAGAAATTTGGGCAAAATGTAGATATTGCCTGGAATGTAGATTCCTTTGGTTACAACTGGCAGATGCCCCAATTCCTACAAGGAAGTGGCATAACTAACTTTGTCACCCAGAAGATTGGCTGGAATGATACCAATATCTTCCCCTATCATCTTTTCTGGTGGGAGGGACCTGATGGCTCTAAGGTTCTCACCTATTTCCCCTATAACCCAACTTCCGCACTTCGCCAGTTTTCATCTGGCTCTCCGACGGAAGAGCTTGAAAAAGTGTCGGTAACACATTTTGATTTAGAAAAATGCCTCTCCGTCGGTAGTGAATGTTTATGAACGGGAGATCTGCGGAAGTTGGGCTCTAAGAACAAAAGCATATGGTGTATCATAGCCTTATTAAGGATTTACGACGGAGGCTAAATTAGCATGAATGGGTTGAAAAAGCTCTTGACGAATAGGGATAAATAGGGTATAAGTCTTAACTGGATATAGTAAAATAGCTGTGCAGTCAAAGACATTCTAATTTGATTTTCATTGGAGAGTCTGGGAGGAAGCATGGCTTTAATTGTTCAGAAATATGGTGGGAGCTCGATAGCTAATCCGGAGCGGATTAAGAAAGTGGCCAAGCGGATAGTGGCCACGAAGCGACGGGGGAAGCAACTGGTGGTAGTCGTTTCTGCCCTGGGTGATACCACTGATAGATTGATCAAGCTCGCCAATCAGGTTAGCGATAAGCCCGCGGAGAGGGAGATAGATATGCTGGTTTCCACCGGGGAGCAGATTTCGGCTGCTCTTTTAGCTATGGCCATTCAATCCTTACACTCTCAGGCCATCTCTTTTACCGGTCCACAGGTGGGAATCGTTACTGACAGCTCCCATACGAGAGCCAGGATCTTAAGCATTAACACAAAAAGAATAAGAGAGGAGTTAAAAAGGGATAGGATAGTCATTATAGCTGGCTTTCAGGGCTCGGATGTCAAGGATAATATTACTACCCTGGGCCGGGGAGGCTCCGACCTGACGGCGGTGGCCTTAGCCGGGATGTTAAAGGCAGGTTGTTGTGAGATTTATAGTGATGTGGAAGGAGTTTATACGGCTGATCCTAAAATTGTCCCTCAAGCCAGGAAACTCAGGGCTCTGTCCTACGATGAGATATTAGAGATGGCCAGTCTGGGTGCTCAGGTGCTTCAGAATCGGGCGGTAGAAGTTGCCAAGAAGTTCAATGTTCCCATCAGAGTTCGCTCCAGTTTTTCCAGGGGCAGGGGAACTTTGATTACCAGGGAGGCAAAATCTATGGAGAAAGCAGTGGTCAGTGGAGTCACTTTGAATAAGAATGAAGCCAAGGTCTCTCTTCGAGGAGTGCCGGATAGGCCGGGAATTGCGGCCAGGGTGTTTAAGACCATAGCTGATAAAGACATTAACATTAATATGATTATTCAGAATGTAGGCAGTAGAGGAATATCTGATATATCCTTTACGGTGATGAAGGGGGACCTCGGGAAGACTTTAGCTGTAGTCAAGAGAGTGGCTAAGGATATAGGAGCCAGGGGAGTAAATTTCAATGAGGACATCGCTAAGGTTTCAGTGGTGGGAGTGGGAATGCAAAGCCACCCTGGAATCGCGGCCCGGATGTTCGCCTCCCTTGCGGCCCAGGGAATCAACATCGAGATGATCAGCACTTCGGAAATAAAGATTTCCTGTATTATTGCCAAGAAGCACGCTGAGAAAGCAGTGAGGGCCATCCACGCTAAATTCGGGCTGGGGAGAAAGAAATAGGGGATAAACTATATGCGGCAAGTTAAGCTCTACGATACTACTCTGCGGGATGGAGTGCAGGGAGAAGGTATATCCTTCTCTGTTAAAGATAAGGTGGCCATCGTCAAAAAATTAGATGGGTTAGGGATTCATTACATTGAAGGGGGCTGGCCGGGCTCTAACCCCAAGGACATTAATTTCTTCAAGGAGGCAAGGAAAGTTCATCTCAAGCAGGCCAAAATGACTGCTTTCGGTAGTACTCGTCGGGCAGATAAGACGGCTGGGAGGGATGCCAACCTTAAGGCTATGCTAAAGGTAGAAACACCTGCAGTGACCATCTTTGGGAAGAGCTGGACACTGCATGTGGAGAAGGTGCTCAAGACTAATTTGAAGAGAAATTTAGAGATGATAGAGGATTCCATCTCTTATGTGAAATCCAGGGGAAGAGAAGTAATTTACGATGCTGAACATTTCTTCGATGGATATAAGGATAATCCCCAGTATGCGCTTAAAACTTTAAAGGTAGCCGAAGAGGCCGGAGCTGACTGGATCGTCCTCTGCGATACCAATGGGGGAGCTATGCCCTATGAGGTGGAGAAGATTTGTCAAGAAGTCCAGAGAAGGACAAAGACTCCTCTGGGGATACACACCCACAATGATTCCGGAATGGCGGCAGCCAATTCCATAATGGCGGTGAAAGAAGGTTGCCTCCAGGTGCAGGGGACAATTAATGGTTACGGAGAAAGGTGCGGCAATGCTGACCTTTGTCTGGTTATCCCGAACCTGAAGCTTAAACTTGGTATTAGCTGCATCAGCGATAGACAACTACAGTCTATAGAAGAGACCTCCCGCTATGTGAGCGAGTTGGCCAACATCATTCCTGACGATCATCAACCTTTCGTTGGGGCGAGTGCCTTTGCCCATAAGGGAGGAATGCATGTGGATGCGGTGAGGAAGACCCCTCTTAGCTTCGAGCACATAAGGCCAGAGCTGGTCGGCAATCGGCGAAGAGTGCTCGTCTCAGAACTTTCCGGCAAAAGCAATATCCTCTATAAAGCCGCCCAGGTCGGTTTGGACTTAAGGAAGGACAAGCAGAAGATGAGGAAGATTCTCAAGTTACTTAAAGATTTGGAACATGGGGGCTATCAGTTTGAGGCCGCCGAGGGGTCTTTTGAGCTCCTTATGAAAAAGTCCTTAGGGAAGTATAAAAGGCTATTTGACCTGGAAGGATTCCGGGTCAGTGTGGAGAAGAGAGAAGATAGTAGAATAATTTCCGAGGCAACCATAAAGGTTAGGGTAGGAAAAAAGAGGGAGCATACGGCGGCGGAAGGGGATGGGCCAGTTAATGCCCTGGACAATGCCCTTAGAAAAGCATTAGAAAAATTTTATCCTTCTCTCTCTGAGATGCACCTGAGTGACTTCAAGGTGAGGATACTTGACCCGGAGGCCGGGACGGCGGCTCAGACCCGGGTCCTCATTGAATCTCGTGACCATAAAGACACCTGGAGCACAGTGGGAGTTTCCGAAAATATCATAGAAGCCAGCTGGCAAGCGTTAGTGGATAGCATTGAATACAAATTGCTAAAGGACAAGAAATAAGGAGGAGGGAGATTTATATGCACGAGTTACGCATTATTTTTAGATGTCAGAAATGTAACCCTTTCAATTAC
>JAJOKU010000139.1 GCA_021129695.1 candidate division NPL-UPA2 bacterium | reverse complement strand
AAGAGAAGACATAGCCGTTGAACAATTGAAGGAGGTGTTACTCAATTCCCATACCCCGGGTACGCTACGAAGGGATATCCGCTCTGGAGCGAGTGGGCAACCCCGAAGCGGCCAGAGCTGTGCTGGCAGCTCTTCGCGATGAGACTTTCCTTGTTCGGCGCCAGGCGGTCAAAGTTTTGGGCAGGATGCGATACCGTGGGGCAGTTCCAGTGCTTATGGAGATGCTTCATGGGCGCGATAAACTCAAGCGAGCTGAGAAGATATTGATCCGGGAGGAGATCTGTGGTGTGCTCTCCCAGATAGGCGACCCTAATTGCCTGCCTGCCCTGGCCGAGGTTGCCCTGCCCCCGTGGTTCAGTCCCTGGAAGCAGACGGAAGTCCGTGTTGCGGCCGTGAAGGCATTAGGGGCTTTTCGCGGCCATGGTGCTGAGGACATACTCCTTAGACTAGCGAAGGACAGGAATGAGTTCATACGAGCAGCCGTAGAGCAAGCGCTGAAAAGCCCTATAAAATCCTCTCAACAGAGGGAATGAAGCTTCGGAGCCATTGGGCCTTTTACCGGTCACAATTCCTCTCTTAGTCCTTGCCTTGGGCACTACGTCTCTGTTATACTGAGTAAGCAATGGAAACTACGTTCCTTCTGTCCATTCCCCCATTAGTTAAGGTGCTTGCTGTCTTCGGGCTGATTCTCATATTAGGGAGACTAAAATGGCCCATGGGGGCTATCCTCCTGATCGCCACTCCCATCCTGGGACTTTGGTCTCAAATGGAGACGAAGGCTATCTTCATCTCCATATGGAATTCTTTCAAGTCTCCTTATACGTTATCTCTCTGCTTTGTCATCGTCTTTATTCTTGTTCTGAGCAGGGCGATGAGAGAAGGAGGACAATTAGAGAGAATAGTCTATGCCTTTCAAAACATGGTTGGAAGGCGTCATCTCTCCATTGCCTCGCTTCCAGCCCTTATTGGCCTGCTGCCCATGCCAGGTGGAGCAATCTTTTCCGCACCTATGATAGAGACAGCCTCTATGAAGAATGGAATGAACTCGGAAGAAAAAGCGGCCGCCAATTATTGGTTCCGGCATATATGGGAATACTGGTGGCCCCTTTATCCCGGGGTTATACTCACTGTTGCCCTGATGGAAATAGAGCTGGGCAAACTTATCTTGAAACAGTTTCCCTTGACAGCTATCGCTATAGCAGCCGGATTCTTTCTAATATTGAGAAAAAGCGCAGATGACAATAGTCGGATTGACTTATCAAGCATCTGCAAGTTTGTCTTTGAGGTCATACCCGTCCTTCTGGTGATACTCTTCTTTGTAATTTTCAGATTCCTGCTAAGCATTTCTCAGGATATATCCCTTTTAAGAATTTCTCAGAACATATCCTTTTTAGCCGCCCTGGTCCTATCCACTACATGGGTATGCCTGATTAACCGGATTCCCTTTAAAAAAATGGTCGCACTTACCTTCAACAAGTCAAACTTAAGCATGTTCATTCTGGGAGTTGGCATTATGGCTTTTAAGGGGATACTCCAGGATAGCCATGCCCTGGTTGGCATTAAAGATGACCTCTCTGCCAGCGCTATTCCTACCACGCTGGTCATCGTATTCCTTCCCTTCCTCTCCGGGTTAGTGACCGGGATCACAGTCGGTTTTGTGGGGTCGTCATTTCCCCTCTTGCTCTCTCTCCTTCCGGGCGCTCCGGCAGATTATATTCAATACATCGTCTTAGCCTACGGGTGCGGATATACAGGAGTGCTACTTTCTCCTGTGCACATCTGTCTAATCCTGACCAGGGATTACTTTAAAGCCAATCTGGTCGGGATCTATAAATTGATTCTTGCCCCTATACTTTCATTGTTAGCCGGAATCATTCTGCTTTTCTTCCTTTATGGGAGGTTCTGACGGTGCGATTGGACAGATTTCAAAGGGAAGCAATCAGGCATGTTAAAGCAGGCCATTCGGTCCTTGTCTCGGCGCCAACGGGCTCGGGCAAGACCCTCATCGCCGAACGGGTCATAGAAGAATGTATAAAGCGGGATTTGGGCATTATCTACACTTCTCCGATAAAAGCTCTTTCAAATCAAAAGTTCCGCGACTTCTCAAAACTCTATGAAAATAGAGTTGGAATAGTGACCGGGGATGTCAGCCTGAATCCTGATGCCCAGATACTGATAATGACCACTGAGATATTCCGCAATAGGCTGCTGGATGGATCTCAGAGGATGGTTGAGCACGGCTGGATAATATTTGACGAAATTCACTATCTTGATGATCCGGAGAGGGGCACCGTCTGGGAAGAATCCATAATGCAGTTGCCTCCTCATATGAAGATACTTGCTCTCAGCGCCACGGTGCCTAATGCCGAGGAAATCGCTCGCTGGATCTCATCTATACACCAGACACCCATATATATCGTTGAAGAAAAGAATCGGCCGGTTCCTCTAAAGTTCTTCTACCAATGCAATAATAAGATACTAAACCACATAAATGAGCTTAATAGATTTCGTTCACATTTCCATGGCGGCTTCCGCCGTACGAGACGCCAACCAATGAGGAGACATCCCAGCCACCTGACCGGAAATCGATTAAGCACCCTGATAAATTATATAAGCGAGAGGGGCTATATCCCTTGCCTATATTTTACCTTTTCCAGAAAGCGCTGTGAAAACCTTGCCCACAAGTTAAGTGACTGTAATTTCCTGACCGGCATCGAGCGAGAAAAGGTAGTCGCTTTATTTAAGTCACTCCTGGAACGCTTTGACCTGGTCCATGAGCGTTCCGCCCTGGAGATGTCCGAATTAATAAAGCGCGGCATAGCCTTCCACCACGCAGGGATGCTGCCTACCCTGAAAGAGGTGGTGGAGAGGCTATTTACCAGCAGGCTTATCAAGGTAATGTTCACTACCGAGACTTTTGCCTTAGGAGTAAACATGCCCGCCCGCAGTGTCATCTTTGATGAGCTCAGGAAAACCTACGGGACCTGCTTTAGCGAGCTTCGGGTAAGGGACTTCTACCAGATGGCTGGGCGGGCCGGAAGGCGAGGAATGGATGATTGCGGTTTCGTATTTTCCCGCGTTAACCCCAATTTTATAACCATAGAGAAGATAAAAAATATCATTTTCGCAGAACCGGAAGAAGTAATCAGTCAATTTAACAATACCTATGCCACCGTGCTCCACCTCTATGAAAGGCTAAAAGACAACCTCTTTAAGACTTATCCCCGGTCCTTGCACTATTTTCAGTCCAGTCCCGGGGAAAGAAGAAAGGCTCAAGGACTTCTTATGAGGAAGGTTGACCTTCTTAAGGAGATGGGCTATATCGCTGAGGGCAAGTTGACTGAGAAGGGACGCCTGGCTTCTTGCCTTTACGGATACGAGCTTCCCCTGGCCGAACTTTATCAGCAGGGTTACCTTGATGAGCTCTCAGTCACCGGATTGAATATACTCATCTCAGGTCTCGTCTTTGAATCCAGAAAGAATCAAGCTCCTCCAAAACTCTCCCGGATAGCAATGGATATTAAGAAGGTTGCCCGGCTTAACTCCCTTCGTATATTTAGCCTGGAGAAGAAATTCAAGGTTTATCCCTATTCAAAAAAGCCACATTTCCACGCCGCTCCCGCCATAGAAGCCTTCTCCCAGGGAATGGACTTCTCAAAACTCTATCGCATAACGGATATAGACGAAGGTGAACTGGTGAGAGTCTTCAGGATGGTCATTCAGGTGCTGCGGGAGCTCTGCCAGGCGCCCACTATAACAAGCACGCTGAAACAGAAAGCCAGAGGAGCCATCGGTCTAATCAATCGCGATGTCATTGACGCTGAGAAACAACTCCGGGAAGGTTAATGGTAATTAGGGTGACAATATTTTAGCGGCCTTCTTCATCTTTTCCATGATGGGGATATTATAGGGACAGCGAGGCAGGCAGTCCTCGCACTGGACGCAGGATTCAGCCTTTACCGGAAGCTCGGCATACTGCTGCCTGGCCCATTCCTTCAATCCGTATCTGCTGTAGTATCCTTCGAACCTGAATATATCGGGGATATTTATCCCTTGAGAGCAAGGGAGGCAATAGCCACAACTGCGGCAGTAACCGGTGCCAAGCTTTTTGGCTCCTCTAATGAGCTTCTCCTTCAGAGGCTTGGGTAGAGGAGCGGTTGTCCTCCCAACGGCTACATCCTCTTCGACATTCGTTATGGACCCCATTCCCGGTATGACCGTCGAGACAGCCTCGTTGTCCATAGCAAACTTTATAGCGGCCATAGCTGTCGTCGGAAAGGCACTTTCTTTTAGCTCTCCGATCAAGGTTCTATCTTCTTCCTTTAGCTCGGTCATCATTTCCAGGGGAGGGACAAGAATAGCACCAGCCAGTGGTTTCATGACAATGACCCCAATATTTTCTCTTCTGGCAAGGGGAAAAAGCTCTCTGGCCGCCTCTAAATTATTGAGATTATAGACCGCCTGAATGGTATCAAATTCACCTGTTTTGATGGCCTTCATCAGCAGTTTCGGCTCATGCCCGGTGATGCCGATAAAGCCTATCTTCCCTTCCTTCCTCTTCTCTTTGAGTGCCCGCAGAGCCCCATCCCTGGCCATTATCCTCCTCAGTGTGTCTGTGTCATTGACATAATGTATCTGGTAGAGGTCTATATAATCAGTCTGGAGATTGGTTAGGCTCTTTTCCACATCCTCCAGCCCTTCTCGATAACCGCGCCTCATTACTTTGGTAGCCAGGTAGCACTCTTTTCGGCGCCGGCGCATAACTTTACCAATTCTAACCTCACTTTGGCCATATATCCTAGCTGTATCAATGAAGTTTACTCCCAGATCCAGAGCACGGTTAATAACCTTGGCGGCTGTCTCTTCATCAACACAGCCATATTGGAAGACACTGGTGTCACCCCAGATGGGTATCCCACCGAACCCAATGACCGACACCCGAAGAGCCGTTCTCCCTAATATCCGGTATTGCAAATCTTGCCCTCCTCTACGAGTTGAAGAATGCAATTCTATCTTCACCTTCCTGTAGATTCCGAGTGTGGGTAGGTTGCCTGAACCGTTATGTGGATGCCTCCCCGGGGATTAAATTCACCGATTATTTCTGCTTTCTTCGGACGGCAGGCCTTAACTAAATCGTCCAGGATTTTATTGGCTGCCTCCTCATTGAAGATTGCCACATTGCGGAAAGAGAATAGATAGAGTTTCAAAGATTTTGCCTCGATGCATCGCCTGTTAGGAATATACCTGATTTTGATGACTCCAAAGTCTGGCTGCCCGGTCACCGGGCATAGCGAGGTGAACTCAGGGCAATGAAAAGTTATCCAGTATTCTCTCTCTGGATAAGGATTCTGGAAGGTCTCAAGCGTTGCCTTTTCCGGTGAACGAGGAAAACCTTTTTTCTTTCGCCCAAGAATAGTCAATCCTTCCACTCTCTTTTGCGCTGGCATTGCTGTAGTCTCCTTCTCCTCATTTATTTCAGGAAACTATACAGCGAAGCACAGCCGAAGCAGTGCCGTAAGGCAGTACTGCTCCGCAAGAAAATTCGTCGCTTCGCTCCTCATGACTTTGATTAACGCAAGACTGTGAG
>JAJOKU010000105.1 GCA_021129695.1 candidate division NPL-UPA2 bacterium | reverse complement strand
AACCCAGAAAAGAATTGATAATAATCTGGGTCAGGTCTCTTATTATGATGCCAGATTTTAGAATAAATCGTCAGGAAATCATTAATTTGACCTCTCAACTGATAGAGAAGGAGACGATTAACCCCCCTGGCAATGAGTATTTAACTAAAGAAGTTATCACGAGGAGTATGAAAGAATTAGGGGCGAAGGTTAAGATTTTTGGTAAGAAGCGAGAAAGACCAAATATCTTGGGAGAATTTGGTGAAGGTAGGCCCTCCCTAGCTATTATTGCCCATATGGATGTGGTCCCTCCTGGTCAGGGTTGGAAGAGACATCCTTTCCGTCCCATTGTGAGGCAGGGGAGGCTCTACGGTCGGGGAGCAGTAGATAACAAAGGTCCCTACAGTGCCAGTTGGGCCGCGGTGAAGGCCATTATTACCTCAGGAGTCCCCTTCCAGGGCAGAATCATCTTAGGGGCAGTGGCCGATGAGGAGAGGGGTTCGGGAGAGGGAGTCAAGCTCCTCCTCAAAGAGGGCTTTAAGCCTGACTTCTGCCTCATTCCCGATGGTGGAAGGATAAACCAAGCGGTGATCGGAGAGAAGGGAATGCTCTGGATAACGCTGGAAAGCTGGGGAAGACAGGCTCATGGGAGCAGTCCGGGTAAGGGGATAAATGCTATTGAGAAAATGGCTCGCTTTATGCTTCATCTCAGGAGTGTTGACCTGGGAAGAGACTATCACCCTGCTTTCACCAAAACCACAGTGAATTGGGCTGAGATAAAGGGAGGAGAGGCACCAAATATCGTCCCCGGCAGTTGTCAGACTACCTTAGACATTCGTTATCCCTTGGGGCTGACCAAAAAACAGATCATGGAGAGAATCGGGGAGGAAATCGCAGAATTTAAAAGGAGGGACACTCGCTCAGATATCAGGATAAAAGAGATCCTCTTAGAAACCGAACCTCACTTGGTTAGAGAGAATTCAAAGGTGGTGAAGGCCTTAGTAAAGGCTGGAAAAGAGCTTGACCATCAGCTAACCTTAAAGACCATTGGAGGAAACTCCGTTGCCAAGGAACTTCATTTTGCGGGCATACCGGCCATCAGCCATTCTCCAGAAGAGGGAGAAATCTCTGCCCACCAGGCAAACGAATTCGTCAAAATAGATAATCTGGTAAAATGCGCCCGTCTCTGGGCTGCTTTCCTCTGGGAAATGGTGAAATGAATGGCTCTTCTTATCCCTCGAGAGGCTGCCACAGGCAGGGGTGAGGGGTAATTTACAGTACAGGAAAGTATAAAACATTTTCCTGACTACTGCCTAACGGCACTGCCTCAGCTGTGCTTTGCGGTGAAAATTCCTTTCCTGTACAGTAAGAAAGTTATGCGGTGAAACACACACACAGCCAGAGGCAGTGCCGAAGGCAGCCAAAGGCAGTGCCAGTGGCAGCACTGCTTCGCTGTGACGAACGAAGTGAGGAATTTTCTTGTTGGAGGTGATTGAGCTATGATTCAGCAGACCCTGGTTCTCATCAAGCCTGATGGGTTGAAGAAATCCCTCACGGGAAACATTCTCACCAGGCTTTCTGAGACCAAATTAGAGATAGCCGCCGCTAAGATAGTCAGGGTGTCCCAGGAACTGGCTGAAGAGCATTACAGGGACATGCGGGATAAGCCTTTCTTTGAGGAGTTGATAAAATATATCAGAGGTGAACTTCACGCCCGAAGAAAGGTTCTGGCTATGGTCTATTATGGTGAGGATGCTATTAAGAAGGTGAGGGAGGTGGCCGGAGCCACCAATCCCGAGGAGGCCAATTCGGTATCCATTCGGGGCGCCTACGGGCGGGTTACTACCAAAGGGGTTTATGAGAATGTCATTCATACCTCCACCAGCGAGGAGGAAGCAGAGCGGGAGATTAAACTCTGGTTTAAGCCGGATGAGATAATCTTTGATGTATACCAGACGGAAGTAGTCACTAGAAACAATGTTAAGGAAAGGGTCTGGAAGAAGAGATGACTATAACAGAAAAAATCTTAGCTGCCCACGCCGGGAAAAAGGAGCTTCGGCCAGGCGAGTTCATTGAGGCTAAGGTAGACCTTCTCCTAGCTAATGATATCACCGGCCCCTTAGCCATAAAGGAGTTGGGCGATGATAAGGTATTTGACCCGGAAAGAATTGTCCTGGTCCCAGACCATTTCGCTCCCAATAAGGATGCTAAGTCAGCCGAGCAGTGTCGGCTCCTGAAGGAATTTGCAAAGAAGCACCGGATAAAACACTATTTTGAAGTGGGCCGCATGGGGATAGAGCATGCCCTCCTTCCTGAGGAAGGATTGGTTCGGCCGGGAGAGCTCATCATCGGAGCTGATTCCCATACCTGCACTTATGGGGCCCTGGGGGCTTTTGCCACGGGAGTGGGAAGCACTGATTTAGCCGCAGGTATGCTCACCGGCGAGATCTGGCTGAAGGTTCCTGAATCCATTAAGCTCATTTATTATGGAAAACTGAAGAAATGGGTAACTGGTAAAGACCTCATACTTTATACTATAGGTGACCTAAGAGTTGATGGAGCTAACTATAAGGCTATGGAATTCAAGGGGGAGGTTATCTCCCAGCTCTCTATGGATGGAAGGTTCACCATGGCCAATATGAGTGTAGAGGCCGGAGCTGAGAATGGAATCTTTGAGCCGGATGAAATTACGCTGAACTATGTTCAGCGAGTCCACAGTCCACAGTCCACAGTCCACAGTTATAAAAGCGATAAAGAGGCTACCTACGCCGAGATAAGGGAATACGACTGCGCCAAGATAGAGCCCCAGGTAGCCCTTCCCCCCCTTCCTTCCAATACTAAGCCAGTAGATGAGGCAGGAGATATTAACATAGACCAGGCCGTTATTGGGTCCTGTACCAATGGGAGGATGGAAGATTTAAGATTGGCGGCTCAGGTTCTAAAAGGTCATAAGATTCATCCCTATGTGCGCCTGATCATAATCCCGGCCACTCAGAAGATATATCTTCAAGCTATTCAGGAAGGGCTAATTGAGATTTTCCTTGAGGCGGGAGCGGTGGTCACCACTCCCACCTGCGGCCCCTGTCTGGGAGGACATATGGGTGTGCTGGCTGAAGGAGAGAGAGCCATTGCTACCACTAACCGTAACTTCACCGGACGCATGGGCCATCCCCACAGCGAGGTTTACCTGTCCAACCCGGCCGTAGCCGCCGCCTCAGCCCTGAATGGTAGAATAACTCATCCTGAGGAAATTTCCTAACCACAGAGGCCACAGAGTTTATCAGGAGAACGCAGAGAAATAAGAATTTTTACTCTTTCCATATTCTCAGGGTTTTTTCTGTGTAGTTGCCAAGGTAATCCCGTCTTTAATTTCAATGACCTTGACCTCAATGAGCCTATTCATCAACTCATCTGGTCCGTCAATCCAGACCTTAAGATAATCATCGCTGTATCCAGTGAGGAGCCCATTTCTCTTGTCTCTTCCTTCCTCAATGAGCACCCTCTTTCTCTCCCCCAAGCAGGCCGCTTGAAAATCTGAGGAGAGCTTACCAGCAAGTTGGTGTAAGACCCTGGCTCTCTCTTCCTTTACCTGGCGAGGAACCTCCTCAGGAAAACGGGCTGTTCCTGGACGGGAAGAGTAGGTGAAGACATGCAAACGCATAAATCCTATCCTCTTAACCAGCTCAAGCGTCTGGCTGAACTGGCTGTCACGCTCTCCTGGGAATCCAACCATGATGTCAGTAGAGAGTGAGACATGAGGAATCCTGTTCTTGATCTCGGTTACTGTCTGCAAGAAGTCATCTTTCTTATATCCACGATTCATTCTTTTTAGCACCTCATCATCGCCGCTCTGCAGTGGTAGGTGTAAATGAGGACAGACCTTCTCCCCGGAGGAAGCCATGGCCTCAACGAGGTCATCCCCTATCTCAGTAATTTCCAGGGAGCTGAGCCGCAGGCGAGGCAGTCGGGGAATCCCGGTTAGCTTTTTAATTACCTTAGCTAACCCCAATCCATTATGGAAATCCCGTCCGTAAGCACCTAAATTTATTCCCGTCAAAACTATCTCCTGGTAACCTCTCTCAACCAATCTTCTTACCTCATCTTCAATATCCTTAAGAGGTCGGCTTCGAACCGGGCCGCGGGCATAGGGAACTTTGCAGTAGGAGCAGAATAGGTCACATCCGTCTTCTATCTTTACGAAGGCCCGAGTGTGGCCTTGAAATTTGCTTATCGTAAGACTGTTATATTCCTTCGCCCGGGAAATATTTCTACACGAGATTAGAGGATTCTCACCTGCCACCTTCTCCACTATATCTACTATATCTTTCTTCTCCTCATTCCCCACTACGGCATCTACTCTTGCGGCATCAGTTATCTCTTCTGGATTGGTCTGAGCATAGCAGCCAGTGGCTATCACCTTTGCCTCTGGGTTTCGGCTTCCGGCCGCGCGAATTGCTTGCAGCGATTTTTGGTCCGCTCTCCTGGTAACGGTGCAGGTGTTAATCGCATAGATATCAGCCTGGCTGTGGAAGGAGACGACCTGGTAACCAGCCTGCTCAAGTCTTTCCCGCATGGCTTGTGTCTCATATTGATTAACCTTGCAGCCTAAGGTATGGAAGGCGACCGTGTTCATCCTTCACCGATTATCTGCAAATATCCGCACTATTGTTAACTGAATGAGGGCTTCAGGAAATACAAGAATAGGGAAATCATGCCGATCACAAAGCAATACATTGAGAATACCCAGAATTTTCCTTTCTTAGCTATAAAGAGGAGAAGGTTAAGAAAAACGAGGCTCAGAATTAAGCAAACAAAAAAAGAAACAACCAGGGATAAACTAAAATAACATTCTCCCCCCATCTCCAGTATAAATGCCCCTAATGAGAGGGGAATAAATAATAGGAATGAGAATTTTGTGGCTTTTTCCTTGTCAATGCCTAAAAACAGGGCAGAAGAAATCGTTATGCCACTCCTTGAAACTCCCGGGAATAAAGCTAAAATTTGAAATAATCCAATTATTAGGGAGTTTTTGATATTTAATTTTGAATATGTTTTTGAGAATCTGGTGAAAAATAAAATAATTCCGGTAAAAATAAAAGCAAGTCCTATAAATAGAAGCGATGAAAAAGCTTCTTCTATTTTTTCTATGAAGAAGAAACCAAATAGTACGGCCGGTATAGTGGCCACTATTAGATATAGCCACATTTTCTTGTATTGCTTATTAAAACTGAGGAGGTAACCTATTTCCTTTCTTGTGAAAATAATAGCAGCAATGAGAGACGATACGTGAAGGACGGTGAAGAAAAACAGATCTGGTTGTGATTTCGAGATCAGATTTGAGGCCAGGGCTAAATGCCCTGAAGAAGATATGGGCAAAAATTCGGTAGCCGCTTGTATTATCGCCAACAAAATTCTATCTAACATAATCAGGATAACCCGCCTAATCTCCGAATGGTTTTCTTTAAAACTTTAATACAACAATTTGGATTATTCATTATTCTCGCTCCCTCAAATCGAGGGATGGTCCAGCCATACCTCTTGAGATAAAGGTCGCGCTTCCTATCCTTAATCTTCTGGGACTGTAGGCAGTGCCATTTTTCGTTATCGCATTCCACATCTATCTTACCTTTCCGACAGAAGATGGCGAAATCCAGCCGATAACGGCAACGCCCTTTGTCCATAAGCAAATATTCATCAATTGCCTTAATTTTGTTTCTTTTCAAAAGTTTTTCCATAATCGCTTCAAGGGGTTTTATATC
>JAJOKU010000130.1 GCA_021129695.1 candidate division NPL-UPA2 bacterium | reverse complement strand
AGTATAGTAAAGTATAGAGTATTTTCTCATTTAAGTGCTTGTCTTTCTTTGACTTAGCTGTTCTTAAAAGTGTGTGCTTTTACTCACAGTCTTGCGTTAATCAAAGTCATGAGGAGCGAAGCGACGAATTTTCTTGAGGAGATAGTCTGTGCCGGATTTGGTGGTCAGGGAGTAATCTTTATGGGAAAGCTCCTCGCCTATTTAGGGATGGTGGAAGGCAAGCATGTCACTTATATTCCCTCCTATGGTGCTGAGGTCCGGGGGGGGACGGCTAACTGCACCGTGATTATATCTTCCGAGGAGATTGCCTCTCCTGTCTCTTCTCAACTTTCCAGCGCCATTGTCATGAATAAGCCTTCCCTGAATAAATTCCTTCCCAGAGTGAGGAAGGGCGGACTATTGGTCCTGAATAGCTCCTTGATTGGAGAAGAGCCCGGTCGAGATGACCTGGTAGCAATTAAGGTTCCAGCTACGAAGATGGCTACCGAACTTGGAAATAGCCGGGTAGCCAATATGGTTACCCTGGGTGCCTACTTAGCTCGCAGGAGATTCATCCCCTTGGAGAGTGCCCTCCGAAACCTTAAAGATGTCCTGCCCAAACGCTCCCATCATCTCTTAGAGATAAACAGACAGGCTTTAAAGAAGGGATCTGAGCTTGTAAAATAAGAGAAGATGGAGTGCCTGAAGCAATTCGTCTTCTTGACAATCAACTGAATAGAAGGTAAGATAATTTCTACAATGGAACTTTATCTGAGATTGCTTAGGTTTCTCGGGCCGTATAAAGGACGCTTTGTTTTAGCCATCATCTGTATGATTCTCTTCTCGCTTTTCAACGTCCTTTCCCTGGCCACTACCATCCCCTTCTTAGGAAGGGTGCTGGGAGGTGAAGAAGCATCAACTATTAGCCCTCAAGCCTCAATTGAGGTAGATGATCTGTCTATGGTTGGACCGCGGGAAAGGATGAAGGCCAAGTTAGGGGAGAAGATATCATCCTTTCTGGATAGATACTCCCGCTGGCAATTGCTCATCGCCATTGTTATCGCCCTGGTGGCCTTGACTTTTCTGCGGGGGGTCTTCGCCTTCGGTCGGGAATATCTTATGTCCTATGTTGGACAGGGAGTGGTCAAAGATATCCGTTCCCTTTTATATGAGAAACTTCAATTCCTATCCCTGGACTATTTCACTAAAGAGCGGGCCGGAACTCTCATCTCTCGCCTGACTAACGATGTTGGATTTGTCCATGAATCAATCAGCGAGGCGCTGAGGAATCTGATTCAGCAATCGATCATAGTGATCACTTATATTGGTACCATATTCATTCTGGTGGTCTTCGGTTTGATACCCTGGCGCCTGGGGATTCTCTGTTTTATTACCTTCCCCCTCATTGCCTTTCCGGTGGTGAGAATTGGCAAAAGAATTCGCCGCATCACTACCCGGGCTCAGGAGAGGATGGCCGATATTTATTCCCTTCTTCAGGAGACTATTTTCGGGGCAAGAATTGTTAAGGCTTTTTCCATGGAGGACTATGAAATAGGCAAGTTCAGGCAGGAGAACATGAACTTCTTCGGAGTGATCATGAAATCAATGAAACGCAGGGCCGGGCTATCTCCTCTGACTGAGTTCCTGACCACGCTGGGAGGAGGAGTAGTACTCCTGTATGGAGGCTGGTATGTCTTGAGAGGTGAGATCTCCGCGCCTGTGTTCATTTTCTCTATACTGGTCTTAGCCTCTCTGATTTCGCCTTTCACGAAGCTCAGCCGGGTCAACGCTACTATTCAGGAAGGTCTGGCTGCCGGCGAGCGTATCTTTCGCGTTCTGGATAGTGAGCCTTCGGTTAAGGAGGCCAGCGATGCTAAAGAGCTCTCTCCGATGAGGAGAGGAATCCGTTTCTCTCGGGTAAGTTTTTTTTACGAGAAAGAACGAGTTCTCAAGGATATCAACTTAGAGGTTAAAGCCGGGGAGATAGTGGCTCTGGTGGGACCAACCGGGGTTGGCAAGACGACATTGGTCAATTTCATTCCTCGTTTCTACGATCCCACCTCTGGCCAGATTAAAATTGATGGTCAGGATATCAGGGATGTGAGTCTAAAGTCTCTGCGCGGGCAGATGGGAATTGTTACTCAGGAGACCATCCTCTTCAATGATACTATCCGCAATAATATTGCCTGTGGGAAGGAAGATATATCTGACGAAGCAGTAGAGGCAGCCGCTAAGTCAGCCAATGCTCACGAGTTTATTATCCAGATACCTGAGGGATACAATACCAAAATTGGAGATCGGGGGATGAGGCTATCTGGAGGGGAGAGACAACGAATAGCTATCGCCCGAGCTATTCTAAGGAATCCAGCCATCCTGATTTTGGATGAGGCTACCTCAGCCCTGGATTCAGAATCAGAGCAGTTAGTGCAGGCAGCCTTAAATAGTTTGATGAAGCACAGAACTGTCTTTATCATCGCTCACCGCCTGTCCACAGTCAAAAATGCTGATAGAATTGTGGTGCTTGATAAAGGAGAAATTGTGGAGAGCGGCAACCACGAAGAGTTAATGGCTAAGGGCGGCCTGTATAAGCGACTCTACCAGATGCAGTTCAGAGAACAGAGTGAAGAATGAATTGGATTCTGCTACAGTTAGTTCCCTTCTTGGCCTGGATAATCATCTGGATTATTGGGAAGACGATTCCATTGGAGGTGATAGGCGAGGAGAAGGTTAAGACTTTAAAGCGAGGAGGGCAGAACCTTCTCTATGCTTTCTGGCATAATCGGCTGCTGTTGGTAACCTATTGCCTTCGCCATCGAGGGATTCAGGTTTTAATCAGTTCCAGCCGTGATGGGGAATATATAAGTCGAACCATTCACCGGTTTGGAGCATCAGCGATTCGAGGCTCTACCACTTCAGGAGGAGGGAAAGCTCTTCTCCAGATGGTCAAGAAATTGAGAAAGGGCTATGATGGAGGGGTAACTCCAGATGGTCCCCAAGGCCCCAGATACAGAGTCCAGCCCGGAGTAGTTCATTTAGCCCGCAAGACTGGGTTTCCCATAATCCCCCTAACCTACAATGCCCGAAAGAAGCTCATCCTCAATAGCTGGGATGCCTTCATCGTCCCCTGCCCCTTCAGCCGGGCAGTTCTCATCTACGGTAATCCCATTGAAGTGCCCATGGACAATACGGAAGAGGTCATAGAAGCCAAAAGGCAGGAGTTAGAAAAATCCCTTAATGATATTACCCAGCAGGCAGATAGATACTTTAAATGAAGAATTGGCACCAGGTGTGGGCAGGAATAGCGGAGGGGAAAAAGAGAGGATTGCTCGCCAGTCTTCTTCGGGCCGCCCTGACCGCTCTCTCTGCCATTTACTGCCTTCTCATCAAATCTGTTCTATTTTTATACCGATTGAGGATATTAAGGAGGAGAAAACTACCCGCTCGGGTAATTAGTGTGGGCAATATCACGGTTGGAGGGACAGGGAAAACTCCCCTGGTAGAGATGCTGGCCAGGGAGTTAGGGAAGAGAGGATGTAAAGTAGCTATTTTGAGCCGGGGATATAAGAGAGTCCACAGTCGATGGTCCATAGTTCATAGTAAAATGGGAGTAGTTTCTGATGGGACAAAGATATTGATGGATGCCATGGAGGCTGGGGATGAACCTTATCTTCTGGCCAAGAACTTGCCGCAGGTAGCCGTTCTGGTAGGGAAAGACAGAAGACTAACTGGAAATTATGCTCTAAATAGATTCAGCGTGGATACTATTATCCTGGATGACGGCTATCAATATTGGCCGTTGGAAAGGGATTTAGATATAGTGGTCATTGATAGCCTCAATCCCTTTGGTAACGGCTATCTCCTTCCGCGCGGGAGACTGCGGGAGCCACTGGGAAATTTGAAGCGGGCGGATGTATTTCTCTTGACCAGAGTTGATCAGGGAAATGCCGTGGAAGGTCTGATGGAGAGATTAAGGAGGCTCAATCCTCAGGCTCAGACCCTAAAAAGTGTTCATCAGGCTGACCACCTGATTGATCTTAGAACAGGAGAGAAAACTGAATTAACTATACTTAAGGGCAAGAGAGTTCTGCCTCTCTCCAGCATTGGACATCCAGAATCCTTCGAAAGCACTCTCACTGACCTGGGAGCTGTGATAGTGGACAGCGTTCGTTTCCCCGACCACCACCTTTACCAGACGGGGGAGCTCAAAGGGGTAGAGGAAGAGGCCATCAGGAAAGGAGCAGAATTAATTATTACTACAGAGAAGGATGCTGTCCGCCTTCCCTTAAGGAAATCAGACTTTCCTTTCTTATCCTTAGTAGTCAAACTAAAGATTACGCAAGGCAGGGAGCATTTACGTATCTACTAAATAATTCTAAGGAGGCCCTGAACAAGAAGAAACTTTGAAGCGCATTGGTCCTGACCATACTTGTTGGAGAGGCCGATGCCTGGGTGAGTTTATTCAGGGATTTATCCAATGAGAAGAGGAAGTAATCGGTCTTTTAGAATAATAGTTAGGGTTCTCAACTGGCTAGGGGATGCGGTGTTATGCACGCCAGCTCTGACTACTCTGAGGAGAAGATTCCCCCAGGCTTCCCTTTCCGTGTTAGCTCATAAAAGGGTGGAGGAAGTCTTCTACTACAATTCTACAATTGACGATATGATTACTTTCTCCGACGTCGAGGGATATTGGTCAATAGCACGGAAGCTGCGCAGAAAAAAATTTGACTTAGGAATCATCTTTCCTTATTCTTTCTCCTCAGCTCTAATATTTTTTCTAGCCAGAATACCGGACAGGGTAGGCTATGCTACCCAGGGCCGCTCGTTACTTCTTACCAGAAGGATAGAACTCAATCCTAGTTTTCGGAAGGAGCACCAGGTTATGTATTATTTGAATCTGGTTAGACAGATGACACAGGGCAGGGATCAGAAATCGGAGGTAGAAAGTAAAAAGTTAGTTTGGAATGTTACCGAAGACGAAAGGACAAGAGCAGAAGAGTTGCTCAGGGAGGTTGGTATCTCTCAACAAGATAGGCTAATTGGAATGAACCCAGGAGCGACCTATGGACCGGCCAAACGATGGTTCCCGGATAGATTCGCTAAGGTGGGAGATGAGATAGTTAAAAGATATGGAGCAAGGATAATTATTTTTGGTAACTCGCAAGAGAGGAGAATAGCCAACTCCATAGCTAATATGATGCAAAAAATGCCCGTTAATTTTGCCGGGCGAACTAACCTTCGAGAATTGGCGGCTATGATCTCAAGATGTCAGGTGTTCGTTACTAACGATACCGGAAGCATGCATATTGCTGCTGCCGTCGGGACACCAGTTGCGGCTATTTTTGGCTCTACCAATCCTCAGAAGTCAGCTCCCTGGGGCGACGGTCATATCGTAACTCGGAAGGAGATTGAATGTAGCCCTTGCATGAAGAAGATTTGCCCGAGGCGACACTACAAATGCATGGAAATAATAGAAGTACAGGAAGTCCTGAAGGCGATAGAGCAACAGTTCCAGAAGATAGGAGGGCAGAATAAAGATGGGAAAGCCTATGAGGGAATGGCTCTATAGATTGCATTCTTTCTTAGTTTCAAAAGCTGTGACCAGAGCCTCTGAGCTGGCTTATAGAGCCTTCCCGCCGGTCATTCAGGTGGAAACAACTAACGCTTGTAATGCTGACTGTGTGATGTGCCCAAGGTCTAAAATGACTCGCCGCACAGGATTTATGGATAAGGAACTTTATCAAACCATTGTGGACGAATGTGCGCTTAATAAG
>JAJOKU010000054.1 GCA_021129695.1 candidate division NPL-UPA2 bacterium | reverse complement strand
GTAAAGGACCGAAGATGGGATTATCAAATACACAAAGAGAGCAAATTTCATCGTTATTGAAACAGAAAATAAGAGGTAAGTTGCAAGATTATTCACCCGAAACGCAATCAATGCCGTTTCACTTTCGACTACTTGGCAAAGATAGAATGGCTTTATACTCGTTCATCCACTCTGTAAATACAATGCTTGGGCAGTCAATCTTTGAAAAAGTTGGTGAAATTATAGCATTACCAAACTTTGAAAAGACTTTCTCCCAATATAAGTTTGAAGGCTACATAAGTGATGAGGCTATTTTAGAGATTGATAAGATAATGCAGGGATTAAAGGCAGCTAGGCGCCCATCCGGTGAATCTGAGGAAAATCAAAGAATAAAATCGGTAGCGAAGTTAGGCAATCTTGGAAGAATTAGAAAATCAAGAGCTGATCTTTTTGCTTACAAGAGTGGAGAAGAATATTATTTTGAGGTAAGGACAGTAAAGCCTAATATAGATGTGTTTACAAGGACGAAAGAGAAGTTATTACAATGGAAGGCAGTGCGATATAGCATTTCAGAGGACATTCGAGTAAACTCATATATTTGCATTCCTTACAATCCAGAAGCTCCAAGTCCTTATAGTCGATGGACATTACAAGGGCTATATGATTTGGGAAAAGAGGTGTTAGTGGCTGAAGAATTTTGGGATTTTCTGGGTGGAACGGGAACATGGGAGGAGTTATTAGATATTTTTGAGCAAACAGGTATAGAGTTAAGAGATGAGATTGATAAAAAGTTCACTGAATTTAGAAAGAATGAATGATTTTATCATAGAGGCTTATTACGGGGAGCACTAAATAGTTCCTATTTTACACCGGCCCGTAGTATCAGACAGGAATCTCTGAAATGTGAACTATTTTATGCCCTCATTAATAAGAAGATTAACGGAGAGAAGCGATGAAGGAAGGTAGGATAATTAAGGTCTCTGGACCGCTGGTGGTGGCCTTGGGGATGGATGAGGCCAAAATGTACAATGTTGTCCGAGTCGGTGAGAAGAAATTGATTGGCGAGGTCATTGAGCTGAGGGGGGATCGTGCATCCATCCAGGTCTATGAGGAGACGGGAGGACTGGGTCCAGGTGAGCCGGTCTTTGACACCGGCGAGCCTTTAAGTGTTGAGCTCGGGCCGGGACTGATTCAATCCATCTACGATGGCATTCAGCGCCCTCTGGATATGATTAGAAAGAAGGTCGGAGACCACATCACCCGGGGAATAGATATTCCTGCCCTTGATAGGAAGAAGAAGTGGAAGTTTGGGCCCTCTATCAAAGAAGGTAACAAAGTCTCTCCTGGAGACATCATAGGCACTGTGCAGGAGACCTCAGTCGTCGTTCATAAGATTATGGTTCCACCTGGAATTGATGGGGTGGTGGAGGAGGTCAAGGAGGGTGAATTTACAATTGAAGAGACGATTGCCGAGATAAAAACTGACTCAGGAATAAGAGAGATAAAGATGCTCCAGCGCTGGCCGGTGCGAAGAGAGAGACCTTGCCGGGAGAAACTTCCACCCTGCATTCCCCTCATTACCGGGCAGAGGATAATTGATGCTTTCTTCCCGGTGGCAAAGGGAGGAACAGCTTGTGTCCCTGGTCCATTCGGGAGCGGTAAGACGGTCATTCTCCATCAGTTTGCCAAGTGGTCTGATGCCGAGATTGTTATCTATGTTGGATGCGGTGAACGTGGTAACGAGATGACCGATGTTTTGATGGAGTTCCCTGAGTTAGATGACCCGCGCACCGGAGAGAAATTAATCAAACGCACTGTCCTCATTGCCAATACTTCCAATATGCCCGTGGCTGCTCGGGAGGCCTCCATTTACACTGGAATCACCATTGCTGAGTATTTCCGGGATATGGGTTATAGCGTTGCTCTTATGGCCGATTCCACCTCCAGATGGGCAGAGGCCTTAAGGGAAATTTCCGGGCGCTTGGAGGAAATGCCAGGGGAGGAAGGTTATCCAGCCTACCTGCCAACGAGGGCGGCTCAGTTCTATGAAAGAGCTGGTCGGGTGAAATGTCTCGGAGGCAATAATCGGGAAGGAGCTTTAAGCGTCTTAGGTGCTGTCTCCCCTCCTGGAGGTGATCTCTCTGACCCGGTGGTGCAGGCTACTTTAAAAGTAGTGCAGGTATTCTGGAGCCTGGAGGACTGGTTAGCATATGAACGGCACTTCCCGGCCATCAACTGGCTTAACAGTTATTCTCTTTATATAGATAATCTAAGAGAATATTTCCGGAAAGAAGCAGGTGAGGATTGGGCTGAGATGAGACGGGAGGCTATGGCCATTCTGCAGAAGGAGGCAGAGCTGAAGGAAATCGCTCGTCTGGTGGGAGTGGATGCTCTATCGGTAGAGGATAGATTGACCTTGGAGACAGCCAAATCAATTCGGGAGGATTTCCTCCATCAGAATGCTTTCCACGAAGTAGATACCTATACTTCTTTTGCTAAACAATACCGGATGCTAAAAGTCATCAGGCTATTTCATAGCCAGGCTGAGGAGGCTCTACAGAGGGGAGTGGATTTCAAGGAGCTTACTTCCCTGCCGGTCAGGGAAGAGATTGCCAGAGCCAGATATATTACTGAGGATAAATTGGAAACCTTTGACGCAGTTGAGCAGAAAATAGCGGCTCAGATGAAGGAGGTGAAAGGAGCTTCAGTTTCGGCATAGCCCTTCGCTCATTCTCGGCACGCTCCTTGCAAAACATGGAGACCAAATAGATATGGTTCCTCTTGGGAGCGTGCCTCCGAGGGTTTTCTTGCCGCTTACAGCCTCTTAATACACAGCGGCAAGAAAAAATCCACTCACGGCTAATGCCGAAACTTTTCATAGCTGGACTGTTATAGGGAGAACAGCATGGCCAAAGAATACTTAACTATTAGGGAGATCGTTGGTCCCCTTGTCTTAGTGGAGGAGGTATCCGGAGCTACCTATGACGAGCTGGTGGAGCTGGAACTTCCAGACGGGGAAATAAGGCGGGGGAAGGTGCTTGAGGTGGATGAGGACAAGGCCCTGGTTCAGCTATTTGAGGGCTCCTCTGGAGTAGATGTCTTTGGAAGCCGGGTCCGCTTCTTAGGTAAGGGAATAGAGCTTTCCGTCTCCATGGACCTATTGGGTAGGGTATTCGATGGATTGGGCCGACCAATAGATGGAGGTCCCCGGATACTTCCTGAGAAGAGATTGGATATCAACGGCACTCCCATAAATCCTTATGCCCGGGACTATCCCTCTGAGTTCATTCAGACGGGCATCTCCGCTATTGATGGGCTGAATACCCTGGTGCGAGGTCAGAAACTTCCCATCTTCTCTGGAGCCGGTCTTCCCCATCCCCAGATCGCTGCCCAGATAGCCAGGCAGGCTAAGGTATTGGGAGAAGAAGAGGAGTTCGCGGTAGTATTTGGAGCCATGGGAATTACCTTTGAGGAATCGGATTACTTCATCTCTGATTTCAGGCGGACAGGAGCCATTGACCGGGCAGCCCTTTTCATAAATTTGGCTGATGACCCGGCCATCGAGAGATTGGCTACTCCCCGCATGGCCTTCACCGCGGCTGAATATCTTGCTTTTGATAAGGGAATGCACGTCTTAGTTATCCTGAGCGATATGACCAACTATTGTGAAGCCCTGCGTGAGGTATCGGCCGCTCGCAAGGAAGTTCCTGGAAGGAGAGGTTATCCCGGTTATCTCTACACTGATTTGGCTTCCATGTATGAGAGGGCCGGAAGAATTAAGGGAAGGCAAGGCAGTATTACCCTTATGACCATCTTGACCATGCCTGAAGACGATAAGACCCATCCCATTCCGGACCTTACCGGCTATATTACTGAGGGGCAGATAATTTTAAGCAGGCAGATTCATAAGAAAGGAATTTATCCTCCCATAGATGTTCTTCCCTCTCTGTCCAGGCTGAAGGATAAGGGAATCGGGGAGGGAAAAACCAGGGAAGACCATTCTGATGTTTTCAATCAGCTATTTGCTGCCTATGCCCGGGGGAAGGAAGCTCAGGAACTGGCCGTCATCTTAGGAGAGGCCGCTCTTAGCGAGACCGATAAACTATTTTTTACCTTTGCTGATAGATTCGAACTGGAATACGTACAGCAGGGAGAGGATGAGGACAGGACAATTGCCGAGACCCTGAATTTAGGATGGAGTTTACTCCGAATGCTCCCGGCGGCGGAGCTAAAGAGAATCAGACCAGAATTTATTGAGAAATATCTGAAAGAAGATGCGCATTAGCGTTAATCCCAATCGGATGGAGCTCCTGCGACTGAGGAAGAGACTTCTCCTCGCCCGGCGAGGGCACAAGCTCCTCAAGGATAAGCAGGAAGAGTTAATGAGACGATTTTTGGAATTAGTGGAAGAGGCCAGAAGGTTGCGGAAGGAGGTAGAGGAGAAACTGGGAAGGGTTTACCGAAACTTTCTCTTAGCCAGAGGAGTGATGCCGAGGGAAATGCTTGAAGCCGCATTGATGTTCCCCAAGAGAAAAATAGAGATAACTACCCAGCTTATTCCAGTAATGAATCTTCGTCTTCCCAAGCTGGATTTAAGTCAGGAGGGCGAATTTGACTGCTATGGCTTTGCCGAGACCTCTGGGGACCTGGATATTTCTCTCTCCCTTCTCTCTGAGACTGTTCCCTCAATGGTGAGATTATCTGAGGTGGAAAAATGGATTGAGCTTCTGGCCGGAGAGATAGAGAGAACCAGACGACGGGTAAATGCTTTGGAATACATACTCATTCCCAGTTTGGAGGAGACCATTAGCTACATCGGGATGAAGTTAAATGAGAGGGAGAGAGGGAATTTAACCCGCCTCATGAAAGTGAAGGAGTTGGTCAGTGCGGGCTAAAAAAATGAAGGTGACGGCCATCGTCCCGGCCGCCGGCCGGGGGATGAGAATGAGAGAGGATATAAGCAAGCAATATCTGCCTCTGGCGGGAAAGCCAATCCTGGCTCACACCCTCCTTGCCATAGAACATTGCCCTGCCATAGATGAGATTATCCTGGCTGTGAGAGAGAGCGACATTGCCTATTGCCAAGAGGAGGTGGTGAAGAAGTTTACTCTCAAGAAAGTAAAAGAGATAATTGCCGGAGGAGAACGCAGGCAGGACTCAGTCTACCAGGCCTTAAAGAGGATGGGGCCAAACTGCGATTTAGTTCTCATTCATGACAGCGTGCGTCCTTTCATCACTGAAGAGATCATCTTAAGGACCATCAAGGAAACCAAACTGCATGGGGCAGTAGCTACGGCCGTTCCCCTTACTGACACCATTAAGCAAGGGGACGGAGGAGGGTTTGTGAAGAAGACCCTAAGCCGGGACGAGCTCTGGTCAATTCAAACGCCACAGGGATTTAAATATAGTTTGATTCAAAAAGCCTGCTCCCAAGCCCATGAGGATGGTTTCTATGGAACGGACGATGCAGGCCTGGTGGAAAGAATTGGGCATCCAGTTAAGATGATTGAGGGCTCACCGGAGAATATAAAGATTACTACTCCCGAAGACTTAATCATTGCCGAAGCCATATTGCGAGAGAGAGAGAGGAGGATAGACACAAAATCGCAGAGAGCACAGAGAGAAAAAGTTTAAGTCAAAATATAGATTAGAAGTTAAGTGGCATAAAAAAATTCCTCACCCGCTAAAACGGGCTCGTCATACCGGCCTTTGGCCAGTACTGCTTCACCGTACAGCCCCTTTAGGGGCAGTACTGCTAGCCGTAGGTAGCACTGCCTTTGGCTGTGTGTGCTTCACCGTAGTAAGGAAAGTATTCTATACTGTTAAAAAATAGATTTGGGAATTGTCCATAAAGTGACATTAGTATATAATGATCACTATGGACATTCT
>JAJOKU010000141.1 GCA_021129695.1 candidate division NPL-UPA2 bacterium | reverse complement strand
TGTCCCGACGATAAAAATATCCCAAAAGGGGTTAACTGTCAAACTTGCATATAGGAAAGGAATTTTCACCGCAAAGCACAGCTGAGGCAGTGCCGTTAGGCAGTAGTAAGGAAAGTATTCTATGCTTTCCTGGTAAATAAGTTGTCAGTTCAGGACATTTTATGTTAAGATTACAAGGGGCTAAGAAAGATGAAATTTTATTATCTGAGCAATATCTATGTGCGGGTCATTCTGGTCGTGTATGCGTTTTATTGCAATCATTTCAGCCGATGAAAAGCGATAACTCTTTCCGTAATCCTGGTTGGTTTCACCGCCATGGCCTCGAGGTATGGGTCTGGCTGAGGTTGATTGAGTATTAGTGCCCTCCCATGAGTATAGTCTCGCCGGCCCTGAAAAACACACCTGCCACCGCACCGGTCATCAGACAAGCAAGGGTTGCAGCGGCAAGAGCTCGGAAGCCCACTCGAGCAAGGACTCGTGAGCACTTTGGAGCTATAGCCGAGATCCCACCTACGAAGATAGACAATGAAGCGATATGAGCAAATCCGCACAGAGCATAAGTGGCGATGATAACCGATCGAGGGTGTAGAAGCACCCCTTCATCTATGAGGCTGGCGAGATGCCGATAAGATACCAACTCAGTTACTATAGCTCGCTCTCCAAGAACACGCGCTACCTCCGGGACATCTGCAAATGGGACTCCAGCCAGAAATGTTAGAGGGTAGAAGACATAGCTCAAAATTCCCTGCAAAGAGAGGTTTAGCTGGACACCATACAAGGAACCGAGCAATCTTCCTACCCCACCCAAGGCCCAATTTACCATGGCCAGCAATCCCAGGAATGCCAGAAGCATCGCACATATCCCAACACAGAGCTTTGCCCCTTCGGTGGCACCTCGAATGATGGCCTCGACCCAGCTTGCGGCTGGCAGGTACTCACTTTCAACCACCTTGCCAAGCGTGACAGGCCTCTCGGTCTCAGGCAAAAGGAGCTTAGACATCACAATAGCCGCGGGGGCGCTCAATATCGAGGCAGATACCAAGTGGCCAGCAACGGCTGGAAACTGATGGTGCAAGAAGCCAACATAAATAGCCAAAACCGTCGATGCAACGGTCGCCATACCAACTGTTAGAACAGTACATAGTTCGGATCGCGTCATTTTCTCGAGGTATGGCCTGATGGTAAAAATAGACTCTATTCCCACAAAGATATTGCTTGCTGCACAAAGTGATTCAGCGCCGCTTACCCTCATCAACTTAGTAAAAACCCTGGCAAAGGCCCTCACCAACAAGGGCATTAGACGTATATGATATAGGATGGCCATTAGGGCTGCAAAGAATATGATCGTCGGGAGGGCTTGAAAGGCCAATATAAAACCAATTGACCTTTCCCCACCCGGACCGATCGTCCCAGGCGAGACCGCTAATGGGCCAAACAGAAAATACATCCCCTCTTTCGCAAATGAAAAAAGCTTAATAACAGCCGCATTGATCCACCGGAAGAAGATAATTCCCACCGGCATCCAAAATACGATAAAGGCAAATATCAACTGAAGTAAAACCCCCCAGAATATCACCCTCCAATTGATATTCCTATGATTGGTCGAGAAGACCCACGCTACAACCATCAAACCAAAAATCCCCGTCAGGCTAACCAGATTATAAAGATCCACCATCGTAATACCCTTTCTCTGCCAGTCCCATCATATTCTGACAAGACTTAGGGGCAACTTCAGGAAACAGTTCAATTTCCACAACCCCCTGATTCGTCACCATCACAATTATAGGATTCTTCTCCTGCGTTTCAGAATCTTGCCCTTTGGTGCTTGAGCACTCGCCAAAATGAATACACATAGACAAATAATGATAAGGCTCTTTCTCATTTTATGGCTATGGTCAACCGGTGGAGATGAGTGCCAGTTTTCCTTTGAATCTATTGATAAGATTGTGTTTTATTAGACGGTGCTCGCACTTTTCAAGGCGGGGGTCGCCTTTCATCAGGGAGAGAGCTTCCTGGCGGGCAAGCTCCATCAGCTTCATATCGGAGACGATGTTCCCAATTCTTAGCTCGGGGAATCCTGACTGTTTTGTTCCAAAGAACTCTCCCGGACCGCGCAGTTCTAAATCCTCCTCAGCAATCCGGAATCCATCCGTTGTCTCGGTCATCACCTGGAGCCGTCTCCTTGCCTCCTCACTGGCCGCTCTTCCAATCATTATGCAGTAAGACTGATAATCTCCACGGCCAACTCTGCCTCGCAGTTGGTGAAGCTGGGCCAGTCCAAACCGGTCTGCCTCTTCAATGAGCATGATGGAGGCATTGGGGACATCTATTCCCACTTCTATGACCGTGGTGGAGACTAAGATGTCAATCCTCTTATAGTTAAATGACTGCATCACCCTTTCCTTCTCCTCCCCTTTCATCCTTCCATGGAGCAACCCTATTCTCAGATGAGGGAAAATAGATTTGCGGAAATGCTCAGCCATCTGGGTAGCCGCTTTCACTTCCAGTTTCTCTCCCCGCTCGCTGTCAATCAGGGGGCAGACGATATAAGCCTGCCTTCCTTCTTTAACCTGTTCTTCGATGAACTTATACACTCCTCGCCGATTTCTCTCCTCAGCCCAATAAGTGGCTACCGGTCTTCGGCCCGGCGGCAGCTCATCTATGGTAGAGATATCTAAATCTCCATAGACGGTGAGGGCCAGGGTGCGAGGAATGGGAGTGGCGGTCATAACGAGGACATCTGGCTTCAGGCCTTTCCTCCTTAAGGTAGCCCGCTGCCTGACGCCAAATCGGTGCTGTTCGTCAATAACTATTAAACCGAGTTTTGGAAACTTAACCCTTTCCTGAATGAGAGCATGGGTGCCCACGATGATATCCGCCTGTCCCGATTCTATCTCTTCTCCTGCCTGTGCCTTCATCTTAGGGCCGATACTTCTGATTAAAAGGGTGACCTTGAGCCCCAGGGGAAGAAGCCATCGCTGTAAAGTGAGGAAGTGCTGTCCGGCTAAAATCTCGGTGGGAACCATGAGAGCGGCTTGAAATCCTCCTTCCACCGCTCTGAGGAGGGCAGATATAGCCACCACGGTCTTTCCTGACCCGACATCCCCCTGAAGGAGGCGGTTCATAGGAACCTCTCTCTCCATATCGGCTCTTACCTCCTCAATAACTTTCTCCTGAGCGGAAGTTAACTGGAAGGGTAGATATTCTTTAGCTTTCTGGAAGAGTTCTCCCTTAGCCCGATGCTTGATTCCTTTATCGGCGGTCTTACGCCTCTTGCTCAGAGCCAATCCTAACTGAAGGAGAAAAAATTCATCGAAGACAAGACGCCGTCGAGCTTTCTCCTTGTCTTCCTCGCTCTGCGGGAAATGAATGCTGCCGATAGCCCCTGGCAGATTGATTAAGGAGTATCGCCTTTGAATTTGCGGCGACAACATATCAGGAAGCTGACCTGCATATTCGCTAACTGCTTTCTTCACCATGGAGCGAAGCCACCTTTGAGTCAACTTTTCAGTGAGGGAATAGATGGGAACGATGCGACCGGTATGGATGAGGTCTTCTTCGTTGCCAGTGAGAATTTCGTAAGCTGGATTAACTATTCGAAGTTCTCTGAGCCTATCCACTCTCCCGCTTAAGATAATAGTAGCTCCCTGCGGAAAAGATTTTTTCAGATATGATTGATTAAACCAGACGCCATAGATAACGCCCGTCCCATCCCCAACCGCTACCTTGAGGATCTCTAACTGGCGACGAGGCTTTTGTATCCCTGAAGTTAAGACTTCCCCCTTTATCGTCTCTACTGTCCCCATCTGAACCTGGCTGATGGGCTTCAGGTGGCTTCTATCCTCATACCTGCGGGGGAAATAATAGAGCAGGTCGCTCAGAGTCTCTATTCCAATGCGGGCAAGAATCTGGGCCCGTTTTGGACCCACTCCCTTCACATACTGAACCGGAGTCTTTAACCAATCCGGAAGCCTCTCGCCTGTGGCGTCTCCTATGCCTCTGGTATCCTCACTGGCCCTGGCCTCCTCCCCCATTGCCCTTGCTCCCTCTTTGACGGCACCAACGAGGTCAAGTGCTCTCTTAACCCTCTTCCCTCTCTCTGCCTTTGACTTAGAGCTATAATTGGTAAAGGTTTGACCTAACCGGACAAAGGCAGACCTTAAGGCACTATCCCGGCATATTTCTCTTCCCTTGCCCGCCCAGTGCTTAACATAACGATCAAGCCCACCACTGGCCGCCCGATTGGTATAGCCAATCTTAGCTTCCAAGGCAAGTGGCTTCCTAATTTTTTCTAATATTTCAAGGAGTGTTTCCACAAAGAACCTTTAACTGTGAAGTTTCGGCATTAGCCCTGAGCGGATTTTTTATTGCCGCCTTGTCTTGAGGAGATCTATAGCCTTATCCCAATAACGCCAGAAGACGCCAGGCTGAAACAACATATCTGTTGTCTGGATACGCCTCAACGATGTCATAGTCGGACACCATCTGATAATAAGGTATCTTCAGGAGTTTATTGAAGTAAGCGCCAGAGTTTGGGATGTGGATATCACTCTTTTTGGCTTCAAACAAAGCAAAAGGTCTTTGGTCCTTTATTACTACAAAATCAACCTCCTGTCCCTGTTGATTTCTGATATACCTCAGCTCAAAATCCCCAAGCCCAAGCTCGTTCCACCGACAGACCAGACGCAACAGGAGTACCGCTATCGCGTTCTCAAATCTGGCCCCTTCATCACTGACCATTGTCCAGTCAAAGAAGTAGAATTTCGCCTCCTTTTTGATAGCCCTTGCAATACGCTTTGACCAGGGCGTTATTGAAAAAGTGAGATAAATTTTCTTCAATGCCTCAAGCCAGCTGGAAACCGTTTTATGGTTTACCTGTAAATCATCCCTGAGAGAATTGATGCTAAGAGGGGAGGCTATTCTTTCAGAAAGAAGCAAAAGAAGTTGTTCTATACCTTTAATATCCTGAATACGGGTCAAATCTCTTAAGTCTTCATGTATCAGAAGCGACTTGTAATCTCTTTTCCATTTATTTGAAAAACTCTTTTTGGCTTTGAGAAAAGGCTCGGGGAACCCTCCATAGGTCATCAATCTTTCAAAAGGCCCCTTGAATGCCTTCTCTTTCATCTGCTGGATAGTGCGTAAAAAATCTTGCTTGTCCGGCTGTGCTAATATGACATCATCTTTTAATATAAAATCAAAATTTCCTGCCGCCTCGGCTAACCCAAGAGGGAGCAATCTGTATGAGAAATATCTTCCAACCAGGCTGTCACCAGATCGTCTGAAGTAGTCCAGCCGGGCACTTCCAGTTACAATAAACTGAGCCTCTTCAGAGTGTAAATCGCAGAGTCCCTTTAATATGTTCTTCCAGTTTTTATGCTTATGTATTTCATCAAAGGCTACCAGGGGGAACTTATTCCTTATCCTGGCCAGGTAGGCTTTCAAAAAATGAGGATTTTTTGTGTATTCCCTTCGGACATAAGGGTCATCCCAGTCAAAGTAGAGTTCTTCATTCTTGATTTCTCTCAGCCTATTTTTGACAAACGTTGTTTTGCCAACCTGCCGGGGGCCAAACAAAAATATCATTTTCCTGGCACTGACCTCGGGGTCAAATAGATACAGAGACTGTATTCTTTTCATGTGGATAATTATACACCATAGTATAAAATTGTCAAGAGAAATTTATATAATGGTGCAAAAGCACCCTCAATCCAGGAACTTCCCTCTGCCGAGAATCATAGCACCACTCCTGTCAATACAGCGAAGCACTGCTTCACCGTGCAGCAGAGCAGCACACTGCCTTTGGCTGTGTGTGTTTCACCGTAAAAAGGGGCAGGCAAAAGTTTAGAAAAAAATTTAGAAAAAAAGTCACTGAAAAACCGAATCGATTTTTT
>JAJOKU010000084.1 GCA_021129695.1 candidate division NPL-UPA2 bacterium | reverse complement strand
ACCGGAACAGGAATAGCCGTAAACTTTTTTGGCCAGGCAGTTCTTGCGGCCATTGGGCCGACGGTTCTATCTCTGCGGACGGGGGCAAAGATTTTGCCCATGTTCATCATTCGCCAGCCCGACCACACTCATCAGTTAATCATAGATCCCCCCTTTACCCTGGAGATAACTGAAGATAGAGAAAGAAATATTCGGATCAATACTAAGAGACTAACGGGAATAATTGAATCTTATGTGCGTCGTTATCCAGACCAATGGGCCTGGATACACCGAAGATGGAGGTGACGGAGTTCCGGTGAAAATGAGCAATCTATCAGTAGTGGTTATTACGAAGAACGAAGAGGAAGATATCGGTCCCTGCCTGGAGAGCGTGAAGTGGGCTGATGAGATTGTGGTGGTGGACGATTTCAGTCAGGATAGGACATTGGAGATTTGCCATCGGTGGACAGATAAGGTATTTCAGAGGAAATGGGAGGGATATGCTAAGGGTAAGAACTTTGCTATAGAGAAAGCCTCGGGCCAATGGATATTGAGTTTGGATGCCGATGAGAGGGTCTCTCCGGAATTGGCTGAGGAGATAAAGCAAGTGCTTCGGGGAAGCAGCAATTATGACGGATATCTTGTCCCCATGAAGTTCTATTTCTTTGGTCACTGGATGAGATACGGCGGCCTTTATCCTAAACGGCATCTGCGGCTCTTCCGGAAGGGGAAAGGTAAGTTTGAGGAAAGGGCAGTGCACGAGGGAGTCAAGGTCACCGGGCGAGTAGGATGCCTCAAGGAACCAATGCTCCATTATAGCTATGAGAATCTCAATGATTATTTAGAGAAATTCGACCGATATAGTACCCTGGATGCCCTGGATAAAGTTGATAAACCAAGATATGGGAGATGGTATCCCTTCCTGCGCCTACCGAGTGAATTTATCCTGACCTATTTTTTCAGACAGGGATTCCGGGACGGATTTTATGGTCTTTTATACAGTGTTCTCAATGCCTTCTATGTCTTCGTTAAGTATATGAAATTGTGGGAGGTCCAAAGTGGCCGGAATACCAGTCCTCATGTATCATAGGGTAAGTCCTAACCGGGGAAGGAAGGCGGAGAAACTCCGGGTCAGCCCGGAGAAGTTTGGCTGGCAGATGAAATATCTATTTAGCCGTGGTTATCGAACCATATCGGCCAGCCAACTATTAGATTTCTGCCAAGGGGAAAGAGCTTTACCTAAGAGGAGAATAATCATAAGTTTTGACGATGGATACCAGGATAACTTCCTCTACGCCTTTCCCATCTTAAAGAAATATGAATTCCGGGCAATTATTTTTTTAGTTACCGATTATATTGGGTCAGACAGCTCGTGGGATGAGAAAGGACCCGAACCGCTCCTCAACTGGGCTGAGATTGAGGAGATGCGTCAGGCTGGCATGGAATTTGGTTCCCACAGCCACGCTCACCGTCTTTTACCTTCCTTGCCTGAAGAAGAAATAAGATTAGAGGTTGAGCGTTCGAAGAGTGTCCTGGAAAGTAAACTTGGTGAATCGGTTGAGTTCTTCTCCTACCCCTGGGGAAAATTAAGTGAAGCGGTGAAGGAAACAGTTAAAGACTGTGGCTATCGAGGAGCCTTCTCCACTCTGCCGGGCAAGAATGGGGTAGGGGAGGACTCCTTTGCTCTGAGACGAATACTTATTCGTGGATATGATACTTCATTTCATTTCCTCCTCAACCTGAAATTAGGACGCAGTAGAGTATGATCACTATTCTCCACACCGAATCCTCCCGCCAGTGGGGAGGGCAGGAACAGCGCATCCTCTCTGAGGCGAGGGAACTCAAGAAACGCGGATACCGGGTTATTATCGCCTGCCGTCCGGATAGCCGGATACTACCCAGGGCTAATGAGGCTGGAGTGGAAGCATGTAAGATAAATATACGGAGCAGCTTTAGCCTGAGGGCTTTCTTAAGGCTAATCTTGATTATGCACCGGGAGAAGGTTGATATAGTCAATACCCACAGTTCTAAGGATAGCTGGTTAGCTTCCCTGGCCGCCAGGTTAACTACCCGCTCGAAACTCATTCGCACTCGCCATGTCTCCATTCCTATACCAAGGCACCCCTTTAATATTGTTTACCGGCTGCCGCATAAGATAATGACCTGTGGGGTGACGATAAGGCAGGCAATGATAAGGGATAACGGGTTAGAGCCCGGAAAAATCGTCTCCATCCCAACTGGAGTTGATTTGCAGAGATTTGACTTCAGCATTGATGGAACCAGCATCAGGAAGGAGTTTGGGATAAAGCCGGATGCTCCTTTAGTAGGAACAGTAGGGATCATCCGCAGCGAAAAGGGACATTTTCATCTAATTAAGGCAATCCAGCAAGTGCTGGAGGTGAAACCCGAGACCAGGCTCCTCATCGTTGGAGATGAGCCAAAGGGCGATACTGTTCGCCGTCAAATAAAGGAACTGGGTTTGGAAAAACAGATAATTATGACCGGGCTTCGGGATGATATTCCTCAGGTTTTAGCTGCCCTCAATATCTTTGTCCTTCCTTCTCTGAGGGAAGGCGTCCCTCAGGCAGTAGCTCAGGCTTTAGCCATGAAGAAAGCGGTGGTGGCTACGGCCGTAGGAGGAGTTCCAGAATTAATTGAGAACGAAAGGACTGGTATCCTCGTTCCTCCCCAGGATGTGGAAGCCCTATCTGAAGCCATGGTGGAGCTACTGGATGATAGAGAGAAGGCAAGGAGATTGGGTGAGAACGGACGGCGCTTCATAGAAGAGAAGTTCAGCCTGGAGGGAATGGTAGAGAAGATAGAGTCCCTCTACCGCGATTTGCTGCGATGAGGAGTATACCGGTAATAACCTACCACCATATAAATGATCGACCGGGAGATACGGTGACGGTAAGCTCTAATTACTTCCAGGGGCAACTCAAGTATCTGGTCGACCAGGGGTACGAATCCATTTTCCTGGATGATCTGGTGGCTTATCTAAAAGGTGAAAAGCCGCTTCCGAGAAGAGCAGTTGTTCTCACCTTTGACGATGGGTATTTGGATAACGGGCTCTATGCCTATCCCATTTTGAAGAAGTATAAGATGAAGGCGACGATTTTCGTCATCACCTCTCTGGCTAAGGATAAACACTCTGGCTCGATTATAGAGATTCCTCCTCACTCCAAGACTCGTCCAGCGGCAGTGTTGGGAAAGAGCTCTTCCGACTATTACCTTAGCTGGACCGAGATGAGGGAGATGGAGGCAAGTGGCCTGGTGGATATTCAGTCGCATACTCACACCCACAAGAGGTTAGTGGAGTTAGGGGTGAACGTTGAGGCGGAATTGAGTCAGTCGAAGGCCGTAATTGAAAAGAAACTGGAAAAGAAGTGTAAGTTCATCTCCTGGCCCTGGGGAGCCTGTAGCGACCAGGTGATTGCTCTTGCCCGCAAACTTGGCTACCGGGGAGGAGTTACTACCAGAAAGGGAGCCAACACCCATGGCACTGATCCTATGAGAATAAAAAGATTCGATACCGAGAAGGGAAACCTGAGCTGGTTTGGAAAGAGACTTATCATCTATTCCCATCCAACTGTAGCCAGAATTTATTCCGCTTTTAACCGTGGGTAAACATTAGAACAATTTGACTTTATGAGCAAAATATAGTATTATAAAAGGTAAGATATTTGGTATCGAAAAGGAGGTGAAATAAAATGCCTTTAAGTATTACCGAAGACATTAAATCAGTCTCTGAGTTGAAGAAAAGGACCCATGAGATTTTTAAGCAGGCACATCGCACTGGACACCCTATCATTGTAACTGTTAATGGGAAGCCCGATGTGGTGTTGCTCGACGCAGCCGTTTTCGAAAGGAAACTAAAGATAGTAAACCTTGCCGGTTTGCTATCTGAGGCAGAAGCAGACATAAAGAAGAAACACACACGTCCGGCAAGAGATTTCCTGAGGGAGCTTAAGCAGAATGCGAAAATATCGCGTTGAGATCACAAAAGTAGCTGAGCGTGATATAGAATCGATTGTTGAATATATCCACCGAGATAATCCCATGACCGCCATTAGATGGATTAAAGAACTTGAACGGCAGATTGGTTCGCTGGAGAAGTTCCCTAGCCGATGTCCAATTATTCCCGAAGCTGAGGAATTAGAACGAGAGTATCGCCATCTTAATATGGCGATTATCGAACCATCTTTCGTGTTCAGCGTCTGAAGGTAACTATAATGCGAGTTATTCATGGCGCCCGATTACTTGACTTGCGGATGTTTGAGAAGTAGAAAAGTGAAGCAATATCTAATTTTAGGTTGATTTAACCTGCATTATTCATATGGTTGTGATGAAAAAGGATGAAAAGTTGGCATGGGGGGTCTTGATGCAGGTTGTTTACTCCATCTGTTCAAGGTTAGGAGGAGGAGGAATTGGCAACACCGCTTATCAGGCGGTAAGGGGAATTTATCGGCATGGTTATCTGAAAAAGGTAGTAGCCCGGGGAGCAAAGAGGGGAGAGATAGAGCGCAGTAGAATAGTCAAGGTCTGGTATCCAAAGAGGGTGAAGTTACCCTATCTTACTGCCAAAAAGTGGTATTATTTAGAAAGTTTATATTTCGATCAGAGGGTATCTCATCTCTTAAAGGAAAGCTGTGACATTTTCCATGGGTGGAATGGGCAATGTCTACATTCCTTGCGGGAAGCTAAGAGAGTGGGGGCGGTGGCAATAGTGGAGAGGGCTTCCTCCCATATCAGCACTCAGATGAGGCTAATCAGAGAGGAGCACGAGGAGCAGGGAATTGAATGCGAGCCAGAATTGGCAGAGGTGATTGAGCGATGTTTGGCTGAATATGAGACCGCAGACTATATAATGGTGCCTTCCCAATTTGCCTATGATAGTTTTATAGAGGAGGGATTTTCTTCTAAAAAGCTTATTCTCATCCCCTTTGGAGTCGACCTTGTTAGATTCAAACCACAACCTAAGCCAGATAGCCTCTTTCGCATCCTTTTCGTGGGAAGGCTCAGCCTGAGGAAGGGGTTCCAATATCTGCTGGAGGCGTGGAACAGGTTGGATTTAAAGAATGCAGAGTTAGTTTTAGCAGGAGATATCGCCGCTGACAGTAAGAAAATTATAGAACGCTACCGGACAAGGAAGCAGTTCAAACACCTTGGCTACCGCTCGGATCCAGTCTCTCTTTTCAACTCTGCTTCCGTTTTTGTCTGCCCTTCCATTGAGGAAGGAAGCGCCCTGGTCACCTATGAAGCTATGGCCTGTGGTCTGCCAATAATTACCACTGCAAATAGCGGCTCAGTGGTTAGAGACGGGAAGGATGGTTTCGTTATTCCTATTAGAGATGTAGAAAAAATAAGGGAGAAAATAGAATTACTGTATGCAGACGAGAAGATGGGCCTGGAGATAGGTCAATCTGCCCGGGAGAGGGTGAGTGGCTATACCTGGGAGCATTATGGGGATAATCTGGTAAAAGCTTATGAGAAGATAATCCCGCTCAGGGACAACCCGAAACTTTTATCGCGGTATAGGAAAGTATAAAATACTTTCCTATACAAGCCCCACTGCTTCGCTTTGCGAAGCAAAGCGTGGGGGCAAGAAAATCGTATTAGAGTTACGGTGAAGCACCGCGAAGCAGTGCTACCTACGGCTAGCAGTACTGCCTTCGGCTGTATTGCCGAAGGCGATTTTCTTGGATTAAAGCATATGGCTACGAAAGGTGGTTTTATGACGATTAAGAAGGGCGGGATGAGGCTGACTATAAGGAACGAATATAAGCACGAGTTACGCATTATTTTTAGATGTCAGAAATGTAACCCTTTCAATTACAAAGAGTTATGAGAAACATGGCGCTATTTGACTGTAAAATAAGTTTTACTGTAACCCATTGATTATCAAATAGTTACAAAAAGGGTGCGTAACTCGTGTATAAGGATGACCTGCTTCAATTGGGAGTGGAGAATATTGAAAAATTACTGGG
>JAJOKU010000052.1 GCA_021129695.1 candidate division NPL-UPA2 bacterium | reverse complement strand
AAGAAGGGAGATAAAATAATAGAAGATGCGGCCTGCGGCGATGGCCCGGTGGATGCCGCTTATAGAACTATCGACAGAATTACCGGTATAGAGGGAAAGCTCCTCGATTATTCCTTAAGGGCAGTTACCAGCGGAAAGGATGCCCTCGGTGAGGTTACCGTAAAAATAGCAGAAGGGAAACAGACAGTAAGCGGTCGAGGAACGAGCACTGACATCATCGAGGCGAGCGCCAAGGCCTACCTGAACGCAGTGAATAAGCTTATATACAGAAGAAGTTCCAAATGTGTGAGAGCTACTGGGGCTTAAGCGAGAAGCCCTTTGAGAACACACCAGATCCCCGCTTCCTCTATTACTCTCCCAAACATGAGGAAGCTTTGATAAGGCTTCTTTATGCGGTAAGGGAGGGGCTCTACTCACCGGGGAGTACGGGAGCGGAAAGACGGTCTTAAGTCGGGTCTTGATGGGGGAATTAGGGAAGGAGACCTACTCGGTTGGATTGATCACTCATCCTCAGCTCACCCCCCTTCAATGCTTGAAGGAGATCGTCTATCAGTTGGGTGGGGATCGTTCATCCGATGACAAGGCTGAGGTCCTTCACCTCCTCCAGGATATGCTCTATGCCAATATGGAGAGCGGGAAAGATACCGTAGTCATCATTGATGAGGCTCAGTTGATTGAGGGGAAGCCCGAGGAGAGGAGACCGGAAAAGGGGCAAGAGTTTTTTGTCCAGACCACTAAAGGAGCCGAGGACAGTGAATCTGGTCAACCAGCCCAGCCTATACATCAAGGAGCCGCTGTCCGAGGATGAGTTGAAATAAATGGTGCGTAAAAGAAGAGGCATTTCCAGAAGGGCGTTTCTCACCAGATTAATAGTCGTCCTCATTTTTAGCTTTCTTGCCCTCAGCCTTCTTCGCAGCTGGAAGGCATACAAAAAGGGAGAAGTCAGGGAAGAGCAGCCAATCCTGCCTAAAGAAGAGCAACCAATCCCACCTCAGGTAGCCATTATCATTGATGACCTCGGACACAGTTTGAATCTGGTGGAATCTCTCTTCGAGATGGACTATCCCTTAACTCTATCCATACTGCCTGGCCTCCGCTATTCAGTTAGATTAGCGGAAGAGATGAAGGAGGCTGGTTTTCGAGGTTATTCTGCATCTTCCCCTGGAACCGGAGGAAGTCAGTGAAGAGTACTTGGAGTTGGGAACGATCATGACCGGGATGGGCGAAGAAGAAGTTAGAGAATTGATAGCCAAGCCCTATATCCTCTCCTTCCCTGGATTGTGGGAGTTAACACCCATATGGGCTCGAAGGCAACGGCTGATGAAGACTTGATGAGAATTGTCTTAGCGGAAATCAAGAAAAGGGAGCTTTACTTCATTGATAGCCGGACGGCGAGGAACTCAGTGGCTTTTCAGATAGCTATTACTCCGAGCATATTTCAATTTAACTTCTGAAACAGAACAATATCGTCGACAATAGCTATTAGCCGAATTAAACTATTTTATGCTCTCCGTAGTAAAAGTTTGGGGTTGAGGGCGGCAGTCCGCCAGGTGTTCCTGGACTCAGTGGAGGGAGGAGATGACCCTGATTACATTCGGGGACAGCTCAAGGAACTGACTTCTTTAGCCCGGGTCAAGGGTAAGGCAGTTGGCATTGGCCATCTCAACGAAACCACGCTAAAAGTGCTCAAGGAGATGATGCCCCAGTTGGAAGAGGAGGGAATTCAATTCGTCACTGCTTCAGCGATAGTAGAGTGAATGAGGAGACCTTTCTTGAAGTAAAAAGCAGCCACAGAGAGCACGGAGAAAAACTTGATGGTGCAGAGCAAAAAAATAAAAAGTTTTTATGTATTTCTCTGCGTCCCCTGTGGTTAGGAGGTCTTCTGGCTGCAGTTCTGCTTCTCTCCTCTAATTGCGTCACTATACATCCAAGTAGGCGGCGAGGAGAGAAGGTGAGGATGGTAGTAACTGCCTATTGTGCCTGTCAAAAGTGTACTGGCTGGCGCAGAAAAGTGTGGACCTGGCCTCCTTTTCGGCCCGTCTATACCAGCGGGAAATTGAAAGGGCAGCGTAAGAAAGTGGGTATTACTGCTGACGGGACCAGGGCAAGGAGCCCATGGCTGTGGAGGAAAGGAACCATAGCCGCTGATATAACCAAATATCCCTTCGGCACCAGGATGTATGTGCCCGGCTATGGATGGGGAGTGGTCCACGATGTAGGTAGTGCCATCAAAGGGAACCACATAGATGTCTTCTTCCCCTCCCACAGAGCCGCCCTGAAGTGGGGCAGGAAAACACTTGTAGTAACCGTTGTCAGATAAGGTTTTAAGGAAGTGTATGATATCATCATTATTGGGGGTGGGGTAGCTGGATTGACGGCGGGAATCTATGCCGGGCGGGCGGGAATGAGGACTCTCTTAATTGAGAAAATTAGTCCGGGTGGACAGGCGGCTACGGCTGGGCTGATTGAGAACTATCCCGGGTTTCCGGAACCAATTTCTGGGATGGAACTTACCGATAGGATGTCTCGACAGGCTGAGAAGTTCGGAATGGAAAAAGTTGAGGGAGAAGTGATAGGCCTAAAGCTGAGGGAAACAGAAGAAGAGGTCAGCTCAGTAAATGCCGGGCGAAAATTGGTAAGAACTCAGAATAGGGAATATGAAACTCTAACTGTTATTGTAGCCACCGGAGCGGAGCCGAAGAAGCTGGGAGTGCCCGGGGAGGAAGAGTTCAGGGGCAAGGGGGTCTCCTACTGTGCTACCTGCGATGGGCCGCTTTTTCGGGCTCAGGAAATTGTGATGGTAGGTGGTGGGGATACGGCTGTTGAGGAAGCCCTATTTTTGACTAAGTTCGCTAAGAAGGTTATCTTGGTCCATAGAAGAGATAGGCTGCGAGCAACCAAGCTCCTCCAGGAGCGCGCTCTTTCCAACGAGAAGATGGAATTGATCTGGAACTGCGTAGTAACTGAGATTTTAGGTGAAGACAAGGTAAAAGGGGTGCGGGTGAAGAACCGCAGGTCAGGGGAAGAGAAAGATATTTCCATCCAGGGAGTATTCATCTCCGTGGGGATTAAGCCAGGGACAGCGTTTCTGCACTCTTTGGTTGATATGGATGAGGAAGGTTATATCATTACCGATGAGAAGATGAAGACCTCAGCAGATGGAATCTATGCCGGTGGCGACTGTAGAAAGAAATTGCTTCGGCAGATAGTGACTGCCTGTGGAGAAGGAGCCACGGCCGCAGTAGCGGCTCAGCATTATGTAGAGGAATTAAAAGGGACTGCTTATGGAGATTAAGGTGACCTTTGAGCCGGGAGGAAGGGAGGTCTATGTCCTTCCCCGGACCTCCATAATTGAGGCCGCGGCTCGGGCGGGAATGGTTATTGAATCTCCCTGTGGCGGGAATGGAGTTTGCGGGAAATGCCTGGTAGAGGTCAAGGAAGGCAGAAGCGAGCCAACCGCAGTGGAGAAAAAGATTATTACAGAGAAGGACTTAAAAAAAGGTATTCGTCTTGCCTGCCAGTCAAAGATTTTTGGACCCAGCCATATCCATATCCCCTTAAATTCCCGCTTCTCTGCCCAGCGAATAGTCACCGCTGGACTGGAGGAGAGAAAGGAGGTTAAACCAGCAGTCTGGAAGGTTTATTTAGACCTTCCCAAACCGAGCTTAAAACACCAGAGAGCAGACCTGGAGCTCATCAGGCAGAGCCTTCCCCATGAGTTTCGAGCTGATATCTATATCATTCGCCGTCTTTCTCAACTATTGAGGGAAAGCGATTTCAAGGTGACCTGTGTCTTCTCAGACACTGAATTAATAAGCGTGGAGAAGGGCGATACCTTTAAGGACAACTACGGCCTGGCCTTTGACCTGGGAACAACTACGGTGGTAGGAACCCTCCTTGATATATCCAGTGGCCAGGATTTGGCCGTCTCGGCGCGCATGAATCCCCAGGTGGTCCATGGAGATGATGTTATCTCCCGAATAAATTTCATTAAGAGTGAGAGAGAAGGATTGAGGAAGATTCACCTGGAGATGGTAGAAGTAGTCAATGAGATGATAGAGGAGTTGACCGGAAGAGCCGGAGTAAGTAGGGAGAATATCTATAAGATGACGGTGGTGGGAAACTCAACTATGCAACATCTATTCTTGGAGGTGAGCCCGGAGAACTTGGGTTCAATTCCTTTCTCTCCGGTCATTAAGGAGGGGGTTGAGGTAAAAGCCAAGAAATTAGGGTTGGAGATTAATCCGGATGGGTCCGCTTTCCTATTCCCCAACATCGCTGGATTTGTGGGAGGAGACACCGTTTCGGTGATTTTAGCCAGTGGTCTTTTTAGAAGTGAGGAAATAAAATTGGCGGTGGACATCGGCACCAATGGGGAGATAGTCCTGGGGAACCGAGACCGTTTAATAACTGCTTCTACAGCCGCCGGCCCGGCCTTTGAGGGAGGTCGTATCTCGCGAGGAATGAGAGCCTCCCCGGGAGCGATTGAGAAAGTAATTATGGATGAGGATGTGAAAGTCAATGTAGTTGGAGACGCTGCCCCCTCCGGAATCTGCGGAAGCGGTCTCATAGATGTGATGGCCGAGATGCTTAAGATCGGGATAATTGATGAATCCGGAAGGATTCTCTCACGGGACCAATTGAAAGGCAAAGTTTCAGATTCCATTCTCAATAGAATTGTGTCGGGCAATGGATACAACCATTTCCTGTTAGTGGAGGAGAAACTCACCCAGCACAACAGTCCCATCCTTATCACTCAGAAGGATGTGCGGGAACTACAATTAGCTAAAGGAGCCATCGCCGCTGGAATAAAGATTCTCGAGAAAGAACTGGGCATAAAGGATGAAGACATAAGCCAGGTGCTCCTGGCCGGGGCATTTGGAAATTTCATCCGCCGCAGCAACGCTAAAAGGATTGGACTGATTCCAAATTTGCCCTCAGATAGAATAAAATTTATCGGGAATGCCGCCTCCTCAGGAGCAAAGTTAGCCCTTCTCTCCCGGGATTTGAAGGAAGAGGTGGAGTCCATATCTAAGGAGACAGATTACATAGAACTTTCTGCCAGAGCGGATTTTCAAGAGGAATTCGCCATGGCCATGGGTTTTAGATGGAGATAAGAAAATACGGAGACCCTGTACTGAGAGAGAAGGCCCGAGCGGTAGCTGAGGTCACCGATGAGGTCAGAGAGCTGATCAAAGACATGGCCGGGACCATGTATGAGAATAAGGGGATAGGATTAGCGGCTCCTCAGGTAGGAGTTAAGAGTAGAGTAATCGTGGTAGACGGTGGTCAAGGATTATTAGCCCTAATTAATCCGGAGATTCTAAGCTCGCCCGAGGCGGGCGAGGAACTGGCTGAGGAGGGATGCTTGAGTTTACCCGAGATCACGGTAGAGGTTAAGAGAGCCAGGAAGATAAGGGTTAAGGGTCTCAGTGAAAAGGGGAAGAATATTGAAACAGAGGCAGAGGGTCTTTTGGCCAGGGCCATTCAGCACGAGGTAGACCATTTAAATGGCATCTTAATGATTGATAGAATAAGTTATGCCCGAAGACAGCTACTGAGAAGCCAGTTGAAGAAACTGGAGAAAGCTCATGCATGAGCTTGGTATAGCTCAAAGCATCCTGAAGGGAGTGCTGGAGAAGGCAAAGGAACACCGGGCTAACGAGATTACCTTGATAAATGTCAAAGTTGGACAGATGAAAAAGGTAAGTGATAGTTCTCTTCAAGAAGCTTTTTCCCTGATAGCCAGAGGGACATTGGCCGAGGGGGCAGAGCTACGGATTGAACTTGTGCCTGGAGATGGACTGTCAGTAGAGGATATGGAAGCTGAAATTTGAGTTTCGGCTTTAGCCAAAACTTCATATCTTTTCCTTTACATTGCTCCAGGAATGTGATGCAAGCTTAAGGATGTAGAAAACCGAGCAAAATCGGTGTAAAGGCTATGGGCGAAGGAAAAGCGATTTCCTGGCATCATTCATAAAAATTTGTTATGAAGATTTAAGGCGATTTAATAACTAGCCACGCAGAGGCGGAGGGATGAAAATGTGGAAAAGTTATTTAAAAATAAAAAGTTAAGGGCCTTCATGTTTCCTAAGACCTCGTGCT
>JAJOKU010000157.1 GCA_021129695.1 candidate division NPL-UPA2 bacterium | reverse complement strand
TCAGACAGCACACAGCATGTGCCGGATTAACTCCAATTCACGGAAAAATATCAGTGGATTTGGAAACTCTGATTCAGAAATTTCCGCTTTCCTGTCTGTGAAAATCTATGCCCACCTGAGGCGGGTAAATGTTAGTCCGTGGTTAGGAATCTTTTATGAGCCAGATTAAGTTTACAAAGATGTGTGCTGGGGGGAATGATTTCATCATAGTGGATGACCGGGATGGCATCGTCCCTGAGGATAGAAGTTCATTGGCTAAAAAGGTTTGTCAGCGAAAGTTTTCCGTTGGGGCCGATGGTCTTCTTCTGTTAGAAAATTCTTCCCAGGCCGATTTTAGAATGCGCATCTTCAATCCCGATGGAAGTGAACCTGAGATGTGCGGAAATGGAGCCAGGTGTATGGCCCGATTTGCCCATCTGACGGGGATAGTCGGGAAGAAGATGAGCTTTGAGACCCGAGCGGGCACCATCGAGGCAGAAATAATTGATGGGGGGGTCAAACTTCGCATGGGTGAGCCAACCAACATGGGGCTAAATTTAGAGATTCCATTAGAAGAAGGCAAGCACCAACTCCATAAAATAAATACCGGCGTTCCTCACGCTGTTTCTTTTGTTGATAATTTGGAAGAGGTAGATGTTAAAGGCCTGGGAAGGCAGATTCGCAGGCATCCCCAATTTCAACCGGATGGGACGAATGCGGATTTTGTGCAGGTTGTAGATGGCCGGATCATCAAGATGAGGACTTACGAAAGGGGAGTAGAGGACGAGACGGACTCCTGCGGCACAGGGGCGGTGGCCTCAGCCATCATTGCTTTCTCCTTAAAGAAGGTAACGGAAGTCCCGCTAAGGGTAGAAACCCGGGGCGGGGAGGCGCTAAAGGTGTATTTCGATTCAGAAAGGCAGAAAATTACCAATGTCCACTTAGAGGGCGGGGCAAGAACTATTTATGAGGGGGAGCTAAAATGGAAAGATTAAAGTTTGAAGGAACCTGGACAGCCCTTGTTACTCCCTTGAGGGAAGACGGGAAGATTGATTGGGAAGGATTTGAGAAAAATGTCAGGTTCCAGATATCCCAGGGAGTTAGCGGCTTGCTGCCGGTGGGAACTACGGGGGAATCACCTACGCTGGGCTGGGAGGAGCATAATGAGGTTATCGCTAAGACCATCCAGTTTGCGAAGGAAAAGTGCTATGTCATGGCCGGGACGGGAAGTAACTCCACCGAGGAAGCCCTGGCGGGCACCAGGTATGCCGTAGAGGCAGGGGCTGACGCGGTGCTTCTGGTTGATTGCTACTATAATGGTCCATCCTCTCTGGAGTTAAGAAAAGAATATCACGGCGTAGTTGCAAAGAAATTTCCACGCATACAGGTCGTCCCCTATATAATTCCCGGTCGGAGCGGCACTGCGCTCTCTCCCGAAGACCTGGCTATTCTCGCTAAGGAGTTCTCCAATGTGCGGGCGGTGAAGGAGGCCACCGGGGACCTGGAAAGAATGATAAAAGAGAGGCGGCTTGTAGGCAATGACTTTGACATACTCTCTGGCGACGATGACCTTACCTTTGAGATGATGACCCGCCCGGGGATAAGGGCCTCCGGGGTTGTCTCTGTAATCTCAAATGTTGTCCCCGGGGCAGTTGAGGAGATGGTTCGCAAAACTTTAGCTGGTGATTCCAGGGGAGGGGACCTGCGAGATGCCCTTTCGCCCCTCTTCGGCATTGTCACTGTGAAGGTGGAAGATGAGAGAACTTTCCCAGATGGCAGTAAGGTCGCCGTTGAGGATAAATTCAGGAATCCCCTTCCTCTTAAGACGCTTATGAATGGATTGGGAATGTCTGCTGGGCCGTGCCGAAGACCGCTGGGCAGAATGAGTCCTAATGGCGTTCAGGTAGTTAGAAGTGCCGTTCGGACAATCTGGGAGAAAAATCCTGAAATCCTTAGGCCGATAGAAGATGCCTATGGAGTGAAAATAGAGGAGAGATTGGAGAAAGACGAATATTGGAATAAATTGGCTTATAATTAAGGCCACTAGTGCTCTGTAACATTAATTGTTGGTAATTTTCTGATTTATTTATCTCTATGATAGTGAAATAGTTAGATCATTTAATACGCTTCAAGACATATCAAATATTTACGTTACAACCCAACTTCCGCAGATCTCCCGTTCATAAACATTCACTACCGACGGAGAGGCATTTTTCTAAATCAAAATGTGTTACCGACACTTTTTCAAGCTCTTCCGTCGGAGAGCCAGATGAAAACTGGCGAAGTGCGGAAGTTGGGTTTCAAAAGAGAAGACCTACTTTTATCCTTTTGGCGATATAATAAGGAGAGATGGAGATTCTGCCCAATCTTGCTGCGCTTTCTCTGCCATCAACCAGAATAGTAATCAGATTCTCCTCTTTTATCAAATCTTCGTAGATATAAAAATCTTCCTGAGCACCTTTCTCTGAATATCTACCAATTAGGGTACCATTAAAGTAAATCAATGCCTTTTCGCTGGTATCCTTCAAAGTTAATCTTAAAGGCGCTATATAAGAAGAGGGAACTTCTATCTTTACTCTTTTTCGGAACCAGATGAGGCTTCCGGCAGAACCCTTCTTCTGAGCTGCTTCTACCTCTTCCCAGCCTGAATCATCAAAGTCTGGCTTAAAATAACCTTTCCTCTGACCGGAAATCCCTTCCTTTATCTTCCATCCCTTATTCAGGCAGTTATCGTAAGCAGAGATTTTAATTGTGCCGTGGAGTCCATAGTAAGTTACCCAGCGGTCAGCCTTTATGCCTAGAGCTATAGAATTCTTCCCATCTTTAATCTTATCATCCAAGTCAAAAACAAAAGACCTGCCCAGAAAAGTATTCTCCCTCTGACCAGAGAATTTGCCGTTAACAAATAGATATATCTTGTCCCTTATCCCTTCTTCAAACTCAAGCGCGAGGTTCTTTCCTTTATAGTCAGCCGGTATTTCTATCTCTGTCCTGTACCAGAGGAAACATTCCTCATAGGGATTCTTAAAGAGACGGCTGTCCCATCTTCTATCTACCCGAACTCTTTCCCGGTTATTATCATTGAACCCAGGACTTATTTCAGGCACTTTCTCTTCCCTGAGTAATTTTTCAGGATAAGGCTCAGGGACTAATCTTCTCTTCCACTCTTTCAATTCTAAACTCTTTTCTTCGTGAGACAGATAAAGCGGACAGTTAATCCCGTTAAAGGATCTCTCGCCGATATAATGGTGTCCTTCAGATTCTACAAGAACGAGAAGAAGATTATCTCCTTTTTTAACATAAGAAGATACTTCACACCTCAGGTTATCTCTTCCGCTCTTAATATATTGGCCATTAAGATAGACGCTCGCCTCATCCTGAAACCCGGTTAAGGTCAAATATAGAGGTCTTTTAATCTCTGAAATCTCAAAATTTGTCTTATACGATGCGTAGCCATTCTTAAGAAAACCATGATTTTCCAACCCTTCCCAGGGCTGCCAGTCCAACCAGGAATTGTCATCGCCGGCAACTTCCAGGTTTTCTTCCTTGACTTTCCATCTATCTGAAAGGTCATGATAAATTTGAGGAAACTTCTCTTCCGGGAGGTTAAATTCAGCTATTTCTTTTTCTTCACCATAATAAAAATCTATATTTTTCCCATCAATCTTAACCTGTCTCGGTTTTAAGGGCACTTTTAACCAGTTTTCTCCCTCTTTTACCTGAAAAGTCAATTGAAGATCTCTTCCTTCTTCTTTTTCTTCTTCTAAAAAGTAAATATTGGAGATAACGGGACATTTTTTACCTTGATAATTGAAAAACCAGGTCCTGGGGGCTGTCTCTTTATCAAGAATAATCAATTTAAGTTTTTCTCTACCCTCAACAGTTATAAATTGGGGGTTTTTCTGATGGGTATAGTTGATAATTTTAGTATCCTTGCCCCCTATCCTCAGACATATTTCTCCGTTAAGACCAGGCTCCCGGTAAAGAATGAGCAGTTTCTCACTACCATTATCAAGAAAATAGAAAACTTCAGAAGTGGAATACAAAAGAGTCAACTCATCGGATAGTTTCAAATTTATCGGAATAATAGTCATGCTATAGCCGGGCAGTTGATACTTTCCTTTCTTTGGAATAGTTATCTCCTTTCCGGTCTCGAGCTCTTTCAGAGTTATTTTAAATGACCGGCTTTGAGCATAAGTATTGGAGAGAAATATAAAAGCCTTCTCTTTATCTTTCCGAACAAAGACATCCACTCCTTTTTCATCTACCCAACATTCTCCTTCTACCGGTATGGTCTCTAAAAGGGCCTCTTCAAAACTCTCTAAAAATCCACCTATTCTTCTACTGATATCGTATCGTCTACTTAGCTCTCCCCACTCCCTAATTGGTGCTTCAAAGTCATAGGTTGTGGCTATATCCCTTCCTGTCCAGTAGCCAATATTTGTCCCACCGTGGTACATATACCAGTTAAAACCAGAGATACCAGCGGCAATGAGGCTTTTGAGATATACTTCATCTAATTCAGGTGGTCTGTAGCCGTCAGAGAAGGGAAGCTGGCCATAGAACTTGGTAAACATATGAGTTCCTACTTCCAGGCCAAGAGGAGGTTTATCCGGTTGAGTTCTGATTAAGTCTCTAATCTTATTCATTACCTCAGAGATTAGCCAGGAACGAAGATAAGGGTCAGGCGCCTCAATTATATCTGTTCCTCTTACCCAGGCATTCTCATTGGTGCAGATGGGGACATCAATTCCATCCTTCTCCACTATCTCCTTTAACTTAAGATGATATGGAATATCTCCTACCTCAAATTCATTCTCTACCTGATAGAGAAAGACTTTTCCCCCTTTAGTAATCAGATGTGGTCTGATTATCTCATTAACTTTATTGAGATACCTGGTGCAGTGTTTAATATAGTTTGGTTCTGAGGAGCGAAGTTCGCAATCTTCAGCGATGAGCCAGTTGGGAAAACCACCAAAATCCCACTCTGAACAGATATAGGGACCTGGTCGGATGAAGATAAGAAGGCCAACTTCTTCAGCTAAGGAAAGCCATTGATTTAAGTCTCTATCTTCCTTGAAATTAAATGCTCCTTTCTTATCCTCATGCCAGTTCCAGGCTATATAGGCACCTAAGGTATTCAGAAAAGCTTGCTTGCATTTTAGAAGCCTATCCTTCCACTGACTTCTTGGAATCCTGAAGTAGTGCAATTCTCCAGCATTGATAAACTTCCTTCTCCCATTAAAGATAAAACTCTTCCCATCAAAACTTATCTCTCTCTTTTGCATTCTCTTTTCCCCCTTTCATAAACAAAAAATCTTCTCCAACCAATCACCATATCCAGATTATCCTTAACCTGATTTATCAGGCAAAATAATAACCCCTTCCAGAGATATTTACAAGGGGATAATACCAGACTTAGCTTTCTTTGTCAAAAAATAAATCTCTTTCGGATTATTGTATAGCCATCTTTTAGCAATCCTTAAAGCTAACTTTTCACTGTAGACCCTCTCTTCAATCTTTTCGGTAAGAACTTTTGCTAATGCTTCTCGGAAGATACTTAATTTACCGTAGAACCATTCAGTAGAGTAAGCATCAGAGATGAAACCGATATTTCTGTTCATCGGAAGAGTCTCTAATCTTTCTCTAATTATCCTCTCAATATAGACTGGATAGAAGTTATGCCACTGTATTCCTAAAGGGTAGATATTGGGAATCATTCTTGTAGCAATACAGAGTTCCTGAGAAAGGGCCAGACTATTTAATAAAACCAAGAGTTTAACCTTAGGGTAAGAATGAAGAACCTTACAGATATTGGGAATTAAACTATGGTTAATCTGTAAGATGGTCTGACCAGGAAAGTCAGCAGAAAAAGGAGGGGGAACGACTGTTCCAACTGCAATAACCCAGGACATACCTCTTTTATTTAAGGCCTTAAAGACCTTGTTGGCTACAAGATTAGTCAGGTGAGAATCTTCTTCTAAAGAAAGCTCTTCTGCCTTTAGCCATTTCTTTAATAGGCTGTTCTCTTTTTCCTGACCAGGTTCATACAGGTAGAAATCGGCAGGTAAACCTCCGGTAACTGAAAGAACTCCATAAGAAAGGTATTCGTCAAAGAGATTGTCTAATGACTCTTCCAAAGACTTTCCTTTTAACCCAACTTCCGCACTTCGCCAGTTTTCATCTGGCTCTCCGACGGAAGAG
>JAJOKU010000035.1 GCA_021129695.1 candidate division NPL-UPA2 bacterium | reverse complement strand
AGAGATGGTTAGCACTATATGACGATGGATGCAGGGAAGAAGATAATTGGCTAATTCCTCTGCCCAGATATCAGCATATCTTTTACCACAGCGGCTGCAGAGCCTGCTGTTGCAACTTAAAGGAATGGTCTTAGTCTCTCCACAGAAAGTGCATAGATAGGTAGCAAATCCACCTTTGGGATCTCGGCAAAGTAGCATCTTCTCTACTTCCTTAATCACCACCAGCCGAAGTTTCTTCCCATAAAGAGCCTTAAATTGCCACCAGTTATCATCAACCTTAAGGATGTACTCAAAGCTGAGCTCATCCTTACCCCTACCAGCCTTAAATAACCCGGTATCTTCCAGCCGCATGCCTTGTATTTAGCTCAAAATCGGCTTTCGGTAAAGCGCAATATAGCAAAGGCTTAAGTGGGCAGATGTTTTATACTTGTACAATAGCTCATGGTTTTTAAGGTATTGAAAATAGTAGTAAGGAAGAGAGAGTCCGCAGGGAAAAGCTACGGATGATTTCCTGTGGCACATCCCCTTCTCATACTACTATGAATACACCCAGAAAAAGGTTGATGTTTAGCACTTGTACAATAGCTCAAAGAAAAATTTGACAATCATTATTCCTGCCTGTAGAATGGGGCTGATAGAGGTCCCCTATGATAGGCAGTCATATATCCATCCGTGGTGCCAGGCAGAATAATCTCAAGGGTCTGGACTTAGACCTTCCCCTGAATGAGCTTACCATAATTACAGGGGTAAGTGGCTCAGGAAAATCCTCCCTTGCCTTTGATACTATTTATGCTGAGGGGCAGAGAAGGTATATAGAGACATTCTCCCCTTATGCCCGCCAGTTCCTGGACCGGATGGATAAACCACAGGTAGAAAGAATAGAGAGTATCCCACCGGCTATTGCCATTGACCAGACCAACCCGGTGAGGACATCCCGCTCCACCGTGGGAACCATGACGGAGATAAATGACTACATGAAGTTACTCTTTGCCTGTAGAGGTGAGCTCCACTGCCAGCAGTGTGGAAAGAGAGTAAAGAAAGATAGTCCGGATAGCATATTCAGGGAGCTTATCTCCCAAGCTAAGGGCTACCAGGGTAGCGGCCTCAACGGTGTTGGTCAGCAGAGCCGGGTAATAATAACATTCCCGGTAACGGTCCCTAAGAGACTGAAGTTTAAGGGAGTGGAAGATATCTTGAGGATGCAGGGCTGCCAGCGCATCTACTACCGTGGGCAGGTGGTAAACTTAGGGGCTCAAGATACCCTCTACACTCTCCCCTGTGGGGGGAGGGCTCCAATAGCGACTCGCCGTGGCGAGATTAAGGCGAGGGGACCTAAGATTAAGCCAGGGGAGACAATAAAAATAGTTCAGGACCGCATTGAGGTAGGGTCCAGAAGAAGAGGGAGGATAATAGATTCTATAGAAGGAGCCCTTAGGCTTGGTAAGGGAAGGATGAGTGCTATACTCCCTGGTGGGAAAGAGCTAAAATTCTCTACCTCCCTTCACTGTGCAGAGTGTGATATAAATTATCGTGACCCTGTCCCTAACCTCTTCTCCTTTAATAGCCCCCTGGGAGCCTGCCCAAGGTGCCGTGGTTTTGGGAAAGTTATAGAGATTGACCTTGATTTAGTCATACCAGATAAGTCAAAGTCCATTCAAGAAGGTGCGATAAGGCCCTGGGCTACCCTTTCCCGGGGGGAGGAGCTCCAGGACTTGATGCACTTCTGCAGGAGGAAGAAGATTCCCACTGATGTTCCTTTCTCAGGGCTGGGTGAAGGGCAGAAAAAGATGATTATTGAGGGGAGCGATGAATTCTATGGCGTCAAAGGTTGGTTTGACTGGCTGGAGGAGAAGAAATATAAGATGCACATCAGGGTGCTCCTTTCAAAATACCGTGCCTACCGAACCTGTCCTGACTGTAAGGGGGCAAGGCTTAGGAGAGAGGGGTTACTCTACCGACTTGGTGGTAAAAACATTGCCGAAATCCATGCCCTTTCCATTAATGAGTGCTTCAGGTTCTTCTCCTCGCTTAATTCAGGTAAAGTTCAGGATGAAGCTACCGAGCTTTTGCTGAATGAGATAAGGAGGCGGCTGGGTTATCTTGTTGAAGTGGGCCTGGGCTATCTTACCCTAAGTAGGCAATCAAGGACACTTTCCAGTGGAGAGGTGGAGAGGGTAAACCTGACTACTGCCCTGGGGACTTCCCTTGTTAATACCTTCTACATATTGGATGAACCGAGCATTGGACTGCATCCCAGGGATATTGGGCGCTTGATAAAGGTGCTTCAGCGCCTGAGGGATAATGGAAATACTATATTAGTGGTGGAACACGATTCTCAAATAATCAGAGCAGCGGATAATATCCTTGATTTGGGTCCTGGCCCCGGCAGATGTGGAGGAAAGATAGTATTTTTTGGAAGATACCGCAAGCTAATTGACTGCAAAGAATCACTCACTGGCCGCTACTTAGCTGGGGAAAGTTCCATTCCCCTTCCACAAAGACGGCGCAAGGTGGATAAGGATAAGGTGATAAAAATTAAGGGAGCTACCCAGCACAACCTGAAGAATATAAATCTGGACCTCCCCCTTGGCGTAATGACCTGTATCACAGGGGTATCTGGCTCCGGGAAGAGCACCTTGGTGGAGGATGTCCTCTACAATAACCTGAAGAGAATGGAGGGCGCTCCGGTAGAGGAGGTAGGGAAGTGCCAAGAGATACTCAACCGTGAACTTATAGGTGGTGTAGTCCTGGTTGACCAATCTCCCATTGGTAAAACCCCCCGCTCCAATCCAGTAACCTATATTAAGGCCTTCCAGGGTATCCGCGCGAGATTTGCCTCTTGCTCTCTTTCCCGTAGCCGGGGCTACTCTCCCAGCACATTCTCCTTCAATGTGGACGGTGGTCGCTGTCCAGTCTGCAGGGGGAATGGATTTGAGCTAGTAGAGATGCAGTTTCTCTCCGATGTCCTCATTACCTGCCCTGAGTGTAGTGGCAGTCGATTTATGAGGGAGGTGCTTGAGGTAGAATATCAGGGGAAGAATATTGCTCAGGTCCTCCAGATGACGGTCCGGGAGGCAAGAGATTTCTTTGGACTGGATTCGGATGTGGCGGAGGCTCTTAAGCCTCTGGAGGATGTTGGCCTGGGTTATCTGAGGCTTGGCCAACCAGTCAGCAAGCTCTCTGGTGGTGAGGCACAGCGGTTGAAGTTAGCTGGGCATATGCTCCCTACAAGTAAGAAGGGAATTCTATTCATCTTCGATGAACCTACCACCGGCATGCATCCAGATGATATAAGTAAGCTCCTTAAATCCTTCAACAATCTCATCGAGCAAGGTCATACTGTTCTGGTTATTGAACATAATATGGATGTGGTTAAATGTGCTGACTGGGTCATAGACTTGGGGCCAGAGGGAGGGGAGGAAGGAGGATATGTGGTGGCCACTGGGACCCCGGAGGAAATAGCAGGCTACCCAGATTCTTGGACCGGAAGGTTCCTTAAGCCTTATCTCAATGGCAGGTTAATGACGACAGCGGCTACACCATCCAAGCCAAAGCCATTTGTGCAGTCTGCCATCAATATCATCGGGGCAAGGGAGCACAATTTGAAGAATGTAATGGTGAAAATACCCAGGGATAAGATGGTGGTGATTACTGGAATCAGTGGTTCAGGTAAGTCAACCTTAGCCTTTGATATTCTATTTGCTGAAGGGCAGAGAAGGTACCTGGACAGTCTCTCTGTCTATGCCAGGCAGTATGTTAAACAACTCTCCAGGCCTGAGGTAGATTTGATAACGGGTATTCCTCCCACCGTAGCCATTGCGGAGAGAATGAGCCGGGGGGGTAAAAGGTCAACTGTAGCTACCATTACTGAGATTTACCATTTCCTGAGGCTTCTCTATGCCAGGGCTGGCTCCCAGTACTGTCCCTCCTGCCAGATAAAGATAGAGGCCCAGAGCCTGGAGATGGTCTTAAGCAGGATAATGGAGGATTTAAGAGGCCAAGAGATATCCATCTTCGCCCCCTTAGTGAAAGGAAGGAAGGGTTATCACAAGGAGATAGTAGGGTGGGTAGGAAAGAAAGGGCTGAAATATGTCAGGATTGATGGAAAATTAATTGAGATAGGGAAATTTCCCGGATTGGATAGGTACCGGGAGCATACAATAGATGCCCTGGTAGGAAAGCTGAAGATAGATGGCAGAAGGAGGGAGGAGATTACCAGGGTAATTAGGGAAGGGCTGACCTTAGGAGAGGGCACTATCTTTGCATCTACACCTGAGGGGGATAAAATCTATAGCACTAAGCGAGCCTGCCCAAGGTGCGCAGTTAGTTTCCAAGAACTTGACCCAAGGATGTTCTCCTTTAACTCCAGGCAGGGAGCCTGCACGGAGTGCCATGGCCTTGGCATCAGGAATTATGAAGAAGAGGCATACGGCGAAGAGGGGGATTACTTTGAGGAGGTCTGCCCAGCCTGTCAGGGAAGTCGCCTAAAGCCAACTTCCCTGGCCGTCCGAGTAGCTGGTAAAACAATTACTGAATTTACCCGGATGTCGGTAGAGGAAGCTATAGGGGAAATATCTTCATTGAAACTCAGTGGAAGGGCTGAGAAGATCTCCCGGCCAATCCTTTCTGAGATAACCCTTAGACTGAAGTTCCTGCAGTCTGTCGGCCTTCCCTATCTCACCTTGGACCGAAGAGCCGATACCCTCTCAGCCGGGGAAACCCAGAGAATAAGGCTTGCTGCCCAGCTTGGCTCAAACCTGAGGGGAGTCTGTTACATACTGGATGAGCCTACCATTGGACTGCATCCCCGGGATAATCGGCTCCTCGTGAATACCCTGAAGAGGCTTAAAGAGAGAGGAAATACGGTAGTAGTGGTGGAGCATGATGAGTACACTATGAGCAAGGCTGACTATATAATTGACCTTGGCCCGGGAGCTGGCCTGGCCGGGGGTGAGGTGGTAGTGGCGGGGGAACGTGATTTGATAGCCAACTGTCGTGGCTCAGTGACAGGGCATTTCCTCAAAGAACCACTTCGGCATCCATTAACTGCCCGCCGAAGCCGACCAACTCACTTAGGCTTCATCCAGGTCATAGGGGCGGCTGAGAATAACTTGAAGAATCTCAATGTAAGTTTCCCCCTGGGAAAGCTCACCTGTGTTACCGGGGTCTCTGGTTCAGGTAAGTCAAGTTTAGTAGAGGAGGTTCTCTATAAAGGCCTCAGGGCAAGGCTCTCCCGCCTGCGCATCCGGGCAGGCAGGCATCGGGGGATTTTAGGTGGGGAAAGGATTGAAAGGGCACTAAGGGTGGACCAGAGCCCCATTGGCAGGACTCCCCGCTCTATTCCAGCCACCTATGTGGGATTTTATGACAGAATAAGGGAGCTCTTTTCCCTTATTCCATCTGCGAGGATGAGGGGTTATACACCAGGTAGATTTTCATTCAATGTTAAGGGGGGAAGGTGTGAGCGCTGTATGGGTCAGGGCAGGCTCAAGATTGAGATGAACTTCCTCCCCAATGTCTTCATCACCTGTGATGAGTGCAATGGGCGACGCTTCAACACGGAGACACTGGCCATAAACTTTAAGGGGAAAAATATTGCTGATGTGCTGGCTATGAGCGTAGATGAGGCTTATGATTTCTTTGATGGATTTCCCAAGATAAGGGGCTCTTTAAAAATCCTCAAAGACATTGGGCTTGGCTACCTTAGCTTAGGCCAGATGAGTCCCACACTTTCTGGAGGGGAGGCTCAGAGGATAAAATTAGCGGCTGAGATAAGTAAGGGTTCTCATGGAAAGACCCTTTACATCCTGGATGAGCCCACTACCGGCCTTCATACTGCTGATATAGGGAAGCTCATTAATGTGCTCCATCGCCTGGTAGATATGGGGAATACTGTGGTGGTCATTGAGCATAACTTGGATGTCATTGCTGAGGCAGACCATATTATAGACCTTGGCCCGGAGGGGGGAGAGCGGGGCGGCTTCATAGTGGCTGAAGGTCCACCCCGGTCTTTAAGCACTAATAATGGCTCCTATACAGCCAGGTTCCTGAGAGATTTCCTTGACAAGAGAATCAAGAACAGGCAGTCCGCAGAAGGGGTTAACGTGTGAAATCAGAATAATTCTGTGATATAAAAGCTCAGTAAACCACGTCTGCGGACACTATATATTGTGTATTTGTATTCCT